>CAZKQS010000001.1:0-14124 GCA_964554985.1 uncultured Thermoplasmatales archaeon
TGAACCATTATGGCTTGAAATGTTCAAATCATTTTCAGAAGAATCAGTAAGATTCCGTTTCTTTAGAATAATTAGAGATACACCACATAAGATGCGTACAAGATACTGTAACATTGATTATGATAGAGAAATAGGAATAGTTGCTGAATTAAATGAAGATGGTAAAAGAAGAATTCTTGGTGTTACTAGAATAATTATGACACCCGGTAGAGATGATGAAGCAGAATTTGCATTAATCGTATCAGATGAATGGCATAGAAAGGGTCTTGGTTCAGAGTTTCTTG
Source organism: uncultured Thermoplasmatales archaeon (assembly GCA_964554985.1). GTDB lineage: Archaea > Thermoplasmatota > E2 > DHVEG-1 > DHVEG-1 > CAYZTD01. The sequence goes on from CAZKQS010000001.1 coordinate 285, forward strand.
ACTATACATTAAAAATTGCTGAAGATAAAAACCTTAAAAAGGTATATGGAACAGTACTAAAAGATAATATCCCAATGCTAAAACTTTGTAAAGAATTCAACTTTGAAGTAACAGAGGGAGATCCCGGCGAGTACCACGTTGAATATGATCTAACAAAAAATAAAAAATAAATTTCTTTAATTTACCATATTTATTTTTTCTTTTATATCATTCAAATAATACTCAATTTTTCCATTAATCAAGTTTGATAATCCTTTTTTATATGACAAATCATTAGGCTGAATAGCGTAGAGGTATAATTCTTCAGGAGATTCGTTTAAATTTTCTGAAAGTTCTACTATTCTAAAAAAATTATTGAAATGTGTTGTAAGATTTGCCTCATTATTCTTACTTTTAATATCATTAAAATTAAAAAATTCAGTTTCCCCTGGTTTTCTATTGATATTAACTGCATCAAGAATTATCACTTTTTCATATTTTGATAAATCATGTAAAAGATTAAATCCACCGGTTCCTCCATCAAGTAAATCAATATTTTTGCCTAAATCTTTTTTATTTTCTTTTAATTTTTCTAAAAGAATTATTCCTATACCATCATCAGATCTAAGAGGATTACCTATACCAATTACTCCAATTTTTTTCATAATCATACAAATTTAACATCTAAGTAATGAGTGCTGCATGAAATGCATGGATCATAAGCTCTAACTAGCATTTCCAAAGTTAGTTCAATTTCTTTTTCTGATTTATCAAGAATTTGAGGTACTAATTCTTCCATATCATGTTGGATATTTGCATGATTCTGATTTGTTGGAATAATACAGTTTGCTTTTGTACAATTTCCATCTTTGTTAATGGTATAATCATGAACAAGTATTCCACGTGGAACTTCTACAACACCTACACCTCTACCTTCTTTTATCTTGATTTTGCCTGGTCTTTCATCTTTTATTCCACGGTCAAGTAAGACATCTACCCATTTTATAGAGTCTTCAATGTTATGTGCGATTTCTACTAATTGAGCAATATTGTTCATATATGGATTGTAACAAATTGGCTTTAGGCCAAACATATCAGCTACCTTTTTTGCTGTTGGTTCGAGTTGATCACTGTTTAGATTGAATCTTGCTAGAGCTCCAACCATATATGATTTACGATTATGCTTTGCATATTTAGCTGTAGACTGTGGTACGAAATATTCCTGCATTAATTTTTTGTATTCCTTGTCTTTTTTAAATTCACCAGTATCAGTTGATGCAATTGTTCCATCGTAAAATGCATATTCGTCTTTGTTTGTAAGACCAATATATTCAGTTTCACGAGTAAAATCAGGTAATTTATCAGCAACTTTTAAAATTACATCTGCAATTTTTTTTGTTCTTTTTAGATTTTCTTTAAGTTTTTCTTTTAATTTTTCCAACTGTTTTTTCGTTGGAACCATTGTAAAACCACCAACAACTAGCCTTATTGGATGAGTAGTTCTACCGCATATTAAATCTGAAAAATCATTTGCAAAACGATGCAGTTTTACAATTTCAAGTAAAGCATCTTTGTTTTTTGATTTAGCCATTGGAAAAACACTTCCAACACCAAAAAGATCAGGTGCAGCCAAGTAACCAACATGCAAGATATGGCTCTGTAGGTTTTCACCATTTATAGCAAGGTGTCTTAAAATATTAGTCTGCTCTGAAATCTCAACATCCATTGCGTCTTCAGTAGCTTTTAATGATGCAAGCGAGTGACCAATTGAACAAATCCCGCAAATTCTAGAAGTAATTGTTCGTAGTTCATCATAATGCCTTCTGCGAAGCATAGCTTCAAAAAAACGTGGAGCTTCAGGAACTTGCCACTGGATTTTGTTAATTTCTCCTTTTTTTACATCTAGAACAATATTTCCATGTCCTTCAACTCTAGTTATATGATGAACATTAATGTTAACATCTTTATTCATACTTTCACCTCCTCGTCATAACCATAGTTATAAAGCATAGCACGTCTTTTTAGTTCTTCATAGGTTAGATTATAACGTTTTAGAATATCCATCACGCATTCAACTTGAGGTTTTTTGAGAAGCCCTCTGCAACCGTCGCAAGGACTGCCATTAGTTGGACATATCGCGTTACAACCAGCTCGAGTAATAGGTCCAAGGCAAAATTTACCTAGTTCAAACAAACAAACATTTTCATTTTTCTTACACTCGACACATACTGGATAATTAGGAATCTCAGGTTTTTTTCCAAGAGCAAGAGCAGTTAAAACTCTTTTTATCTCTTCACCTGTTGGCGGACAACCACGGATATAGTAATCAACTGGTACAACCTCATTTACTGCTTTTGTTTCATATACATCAAAATACTCATTATCCTTTAGATCAGAATCACCATATACCTCTTTTTTTACTTCTTCAGGCTTCCATTGGTTTCTAATTTTATTTACTCCACCAATGCATGCACATGCACCAAATGCGACAAGCGTTTTCGCACTGCTTCTGATTTTTTTAATGCGCTCCTCATCCATAGGACGCATTATACTTCCTTCAATTATTGCAATATCGTAATCATCAGAGTGCTCTTTCATGACTTCTCTAAAACTTACTACATCTAGAATTTCAATTAGGTCTAGTACTTCTTCTTCAAGATTTGCAATCTGAAGTTGGCAACCTTCACAGCTTGCAAAATCAAAGAAAGCAACACGCGGTTTCATTCAAAAGCCTCCGGCAGTTCTTTTATTTTTTCATAATTAAAGACAGGGCCTTCTTTACAGCAATATACGCCATTTATTTGACAATGTCCACATTTTCCAACTCCACATTTCATACGTCGCTCAAGTGAAACCCAAATATTTTTATCAGGTATTCCTAAGGTTTGCAAGCATTTTATCACAAATTTATACATAACTGGTGGACCAATAACTACAGCTATTGTATTTTTTGAATCATACTTATCAAGTTTTATTTTTGGAAATAATGTTGTAATTAGCCCCACATTTCCTTCCCAGCATTCACCTTCTGGACATTGATCAACTGTAAGAGTACATTCAACATTAGGACAATCCTTCCAATCTTTTACTTCATGGTCAAATAGCATCTGGGATGGCTCTTTACAGCCATGAAGAATTGTAACATCCTTGTATTTTTTACGATTTTCTTTTTTTGCTACATATTGAATAAGGGACCTCATAGGTATTACACCTGTTCCACCTGATGCAAAAAGAAGGTGTTTTCCTTCAAAAGATTCCATATCAAAACCATTGCCAAGTGGACCTCTAATACCTAGTTTATCCCCTGGTTTCATATTGACAAGTTTTGATGTTACGTTTCCAACTTTTCTTACAACTATATCAAATCTTGGGGAATCATTTGGTGCTGATGAAATTCCAAATGGTGCTTCACCAATTCCAAAAACAGATACTTCAACAAATTGACCTGGATCATGGCCTAATGGCTCTCCATCGTCAAGCTCTAACTCAAAAAAAGTTTCATTTTCAGTTTGTTTTTCAACTCGAACAATTGTTGCACTACGTGGAACATGGATTATTCCTTTTTCTTTTGATTCAGATTCTTTTTTTATGTAGAATTTATCTGGATCATCTTCTCTACCAAATATACTTAAATCATTTATCACATCACATGGATCTGCAATGTCAGGAAGACATGCTATCCCACATCGCCCGCATCCTACACATGCAATAAAATCATATCTAGAAGGAAGATAATTTCCCTTACGATAAAAACGATGCCTGTATCGATCACGGATATCTTCACGAAATACTTCACCACCTGCAACTTCAGTAAAATCACGTAAAAGACAGCCGTCCCATGTACGTATGCGTTCCCCATTTTTTAAATTCAAAGAAACTTTATCTTGCACATCATAGCAATAACAAGTAGGGCAAACCATTACACAACTGCCGCATTCCATACACTTATCAGATCTTTCTTCCCAAAGTGAATTTTCATAGTTAGCAGATAGAAGTTTAGACCAATTTTCAGGTCCTTTTACTTTTACTTTCTTTTTATATTGTTTTTCGACTTTTTCTCTTACTTCGTCGATCTTTTTGATATCTGATTCTTTTGCTATCTTTGTTTTTGCATATTTTTCAAGAAGTTTTTTTCCTTTTTTTGAGCCAATTGTAACAGTATAATCTTCGCCTATTTTAGTTAGAAGCAAATCAAAACCTGAGTCAGTTGTATTTGTCCCCATACTTGATGCAAAAGATCTTTCTGAAACATTTTGAATGTCTGATCCAACTATAATTGTATCTTTTCTTCTTTTTTCATAAAAGTCATCTTTTTGGTCATCCAAGTAAACCTTGTCAGCTTGCTCTAGTGCGATTATATCATATGGATGCATTCCAACAATTATTCTTTTTTTATCATTAAGGTTGTCTTTTACATCAAAAGGTTCTTTTAAATCATAATCCATCAAATTTTCATACTGAGGTAAAAAATATTTCTTTGGAGGTAGGATAGTTACATCATAGTCTAATCTTAATTCTTCAGAATCATCCAAAATATCAAAGGCATATTTTTCTCCTTTGGATTTAACTCCCACAACTTCGTATTTTTTTTCACTAATAATATTATCTACAAAGTTTAACATATCAATTCTTGAAAAAATCTTTATTTCTTTCTTCATTCAAATGCACCTATTTACTATTATACTTATCCAAACTTTTTAAAACCCCGAGAAATTGCATCAAATTCTCTAATATAAGAGTTTGGTTTTTTGATTAAAAGTATAATATTTGACTTGCTTATAGTAATAATAAGCCATATATAATACTTGTTGGAAAGAAATTCCATAAATTTGGATAAAATTGAATATTATGCGAAAAATTTAAAACCTATAAGTAAATTATGCAACTATGGACCAAATAGATAAGAAAATATTACAACTATTACAAGCAAATGATAAAATACAATATCAAAAAATAGCTGACGTGCTTGATATTGGTGCAAGCACAGTTCACTATAGAATAAAAAAGCTAATAAAAAATGGAACGATAAAAAGTTTTTCAGCAAATATAGATCCTGAAAAAGTTGGATACACAACAACCGCTGTTCTAGGTGTAAATGTAGATCCATTAAAAATGCAGGAGATTGCAAAAAAACTATCAAACTTTGATGAAGTACAAGTCGTTGCAACTTCCTCAGGGGATCACGACATAATAATTCAAATACTTGCAAAGGATGGAAAACATCTTTGGCACTTTATAAACGACAAAATAAAAACAATTGATGGTGTTGAAAAAAAACTACATGTTTCCTCATTTTTAGACATATATAAAAGGACAAATAAGGTAAACTTTGAAAAAGAACCAGAACCTATTGACGATATTCTTTGATATAACCTTCTTTCATTAACATCTTTGTTTTATCTCTGGATTCTTTAATAATATCCATAGCCATGTCATATAATTCTTGTTTTGAAGGTTTTATTCTAGCAATACCTTGATTAATTGCCTTTAATCCAACTGCTACAGCTTCGCGGGTAAATACTTCCCAGTTATCCATTTTTGGAACAATGTTTTCTTTGGAAAGACCTCCATCTTCAGCAGTTTTTGCAAGTTCATTAGCTGCAGATATACACATCTCATCAGTGATTGTTTCAGCTCTAACATCAAGTGTTCCACGGAATATACCCGGAAAACCAAGTGAATTATTAATTTGATTGGGAAAATCAGATCTGCCAGTTGCAAATATTTTTACCCCTGCATCTTTTGCTTCCCACGGCCAAATCTCTGGAACTGGATTTGCTGTTGCAAAAACTATTCTGTCATCAGACATAGTTTTAATCCATTCTTTTTTAATTGTTCCAGGGCCAGGCCTGCTTGCTGCTATACAAATATCAGCGTTTTTAAAAGAATCAGATATACTACCTTCTCTATCCTCACCATTTGATTCAATACACATATTCCATTTCTGAGGATATTTATCTTTATTTTCTTCAATATCTTTTCTATTTTTATGAAGTATTCCTTTACTATCTGCCATTATTATATTTTTCTTTTTTACACCAGCTGAAACTAAAACTCTAGATATTGCAATATTTGCTGCACCTGCACCAATCATACAAAAACTAGCTTTGCCCATTTTTTTTCCAACTATTTTCAAAGCATTAATTGCACCAGCACAAACTATTGTTGCAGTTCCCTGTTGATCATCATGCCAGACAGGTATATCCATTTCTTTTCTGAGTCTGTCAAGAATGTAGAAACATTTTGGTTTTGAGATATCTTCAAGATTGATCCCGCCAAAACTAGGTTTTAAAATTTTTACAGTCCTAATTATTTCCTCAGGGTCTTTAGTATCAAGACATATTGGGTATGAATCAACTCCACCTAAATATTTGAATAAAAGAGATTTACCTTCCATAACTGGAAGTCCTGCTTCTGGACCTATATCACCTAGACCTAAAACTCTAGTTCCATCAGAAACAACTGCTACTCGGTTCCACTTATTTGTATAGTCATAAACTTTTAAAGGATCTTTTTGAATTGCCTTACATGGTTTTGCAACACCAGGTGTGTACCATATGCCAAAATCATCAAAGCTTTTAATCCTGCATTTAGGAATAATCTCTATTTTACCTTTATAGTATGGATGAAGCTTCATTGCATCTTTTCCAGGCTTTTCAGCCTTTTCAAGTAATTTTTTAACATCAGTTTTTTCCATATTTTTCCCCAATTAGAAACAGATTTTAATATCGTGTATAGAAAGAGCCTATAATATAATTACTAAAATTGCTTATTAAAAAAAATTTGACAAAATTACAAGTAATGTTTATATATTGTTATTAACAAAGTATATCATAAGGACTATAATCAGAAAAATAGAGGTGAAACAGATGGCCAAAAAAAAGATAATGATAATAGATGACGACCCAGATATCAGATCAACAATAGAACAAATTTTAGAATCGCAAGGCCATAAGACAATAAGTGTATGTGACGGTTTTAAATTTTTTAACAAACTTAGACAAGGTGAAAAACCAAATTTAATATTATTAGACATTATGATGCCTGCTATGAGCGGTTGGGAAATACAAAGAAGACTGCAGGCAAATCCAAACTGGAAACAAATTCCAATTATTTTTGTAACAGGTAGAAACACTGAAACTGCAAAAGAAATGTGTAAAAAATATGGAATCGACTACATTGAAAAACCTTTTGATATAAACAGACTAAAGAAAAAAGTAGGAAAAGCCTTAATGAAAAAGAAAAACAACTAATTCTTTCAATTCTTAATTAAGTATTGTTAATTTTTTAGCTATTTGTAAAATTTTTAAACATTCAAAACAGTTATATGTACGATTTATATTCCCAAAACCGGGAGTGTAAATTATTATGACATCAAAATCATTAGTCGAAATAATCATACATGGGCGTGGCGGACAGGGTTCTGTTACAGCAGCAAACCTTCTTGTATCCGCAGCTTTAAAAGATAATAACAAAGGTGTCCAGGCTTTTCCCTTTTTTGGAGCAGAAAGAAGAGGTGCACCAGTTAAGGCATTTGCAAGAATATCTGATGATGAGATACACTTGAGAAGTGAAATTACATCTCCAGATATAGTGATAGTTCAAGATGAAAGCATAATGGATCTAGTAGATGTATTAACTGGTTTAAAAGAAAATGGAAAAATTCTAATAAACACCACTAAAAAACCAGATGAATTTGATTTTTCAAAAAAATATAATGTTGCGACAGTTGATGCAACAGGAGTTGCAATAAAATACGATATCGTTGTAGGCGGAATACCTGTTGTAAATACTACAATTCTAGGCGCAGTGCCAAGGATTCTTGACAGAGTAACACTTGATTCAATACAAGATACAATCAGAGAAAAATGGAAAGGAGCACAAGGCGAACAAAACGTAAAAGCCACAAAAGATGCATATAAAGATGTGGAGGTGAACTTTTGAGCGCAAAAAAGAAACAAAAGAAATACGATGTTGTATCAACAATATCTTATCCAAAGAAAGGAGCTATGGGAAAAACTGGTAGCTGGAGAACCTATGAGCCAGAGTTTGACAGAGATAAATGTATAAAATGCTTAAGATGCTGGATATTTTGCCCTGAAGGATCAATTAAAAGAAAAGATGATGACTCAATTGAAATTGATATGGATTACTGTAAGGGATGCGGGGTTTGTGCAAACGTTTGTCCAGTTAAAGCAATTAAAATGAAAAGAAAGGGGTTGAAAAAATGAGTGTTATGATTGATACTGGAAATTATATTGCAGCTAAAGCTGCAGTTATGGCCAGACCAGATGTTGTAGCAGCATATCCAATTACACCACAGACCACAACAGTTGAAGGTATTGCTGACTATGTAGCATCAGGTGAATACAAAGGAAACTATATATGCGTTGAAAGTGAACACTCTGCAATGTCAGCATGTATTGGTGCTAGTGAAGCAGGATCAAGAACGTTTACTGCAACATCATCTCATGGATTATTTTTAATGCATGAAATGCTTCACTGGGCAGCTCTAGCACGCCTTCCAATTGTAATGGTTAACATAAATCGTGTAGCAGGCCCTGGATGGAATATATGGGCTGATGAGAATGACTCAATAAGCCAACGTGATACAGGCTGGATACAATTTTACGGCAGTAGCAACCAAGAAATATTTGATACGGTTATTCAATCATTTAAACTTGCTGAAGATAAAAATGTAGTTTTACCTGTAATGATCAACTATAACGCTTTTATCCTATCACACACTTCCATGCCAGTTGAATTACCAACGCAAAAACAAATCGATGATTACCTACCTGAGTTTGAAGCAAAATGGAAACTTGATACAGATAATCCTGTGACTCATGGTAATATAATTGGTACTCAGGACTATGAAAAAATGAGAAGAGCAATGCAGGATGCACAAATTTATTCCAAAAAACTAATCCCAAAAATAGCACTTGACTGGAAAGAAAAATTTGGAACTTATCACGGCGGGTTAATTGAAAAATACAGATGTGAAGATGCTGAACACATCCTTATATCAATGGGTGCAATTGGTGCCGAAAGTAAAGTTGCAATAGATGAACTTAGAAAAAATGGTGAAAAAATTGGTCTTGCTAGACTAAGAGTTTTCAGACCATTTCCATTTGAAGAAATAATTAAATTAGGAAAACAAGCTGATTTAACAGTAATTGATAGGAATATTTCAGTTGGCTCAGGAGGAGCGGTATATAACGAGATAAAATCAGCATTATATAACAAAGTCGACACAAAAGTTACAGGTTTTATTGCAGGCCTAGGCGGAAAAGATGTGCCATACACTGATATTATAAAAATGTGCGAAAAATCAATTAAAGGAAAAGCAAAAGGTCAAATCTGGTATGGCTTTTCAGACGGAGGTAGGTAAATATGGCAATTAAAGAGTTACCAAGAGAAGAACACCTACTTCAAGGAAATGCAGCATGTCCAGGGTGTCCAGCAACAATTGCTCTTAGAACCGTTCTAAAAGCCTTAGGTAAAAAGACAATAATGGTAGTTCCAGCGTGCTGTACAGCAGTAATTGAAAGTCTATATCCACATACCTCTTTTGATATACCAGTTATGAACATTGCTTTTGAAGCAGCAGCAGCTGGTGCAAGCGGCGTACGTGCTGCTTTAAACAAACAAGGAGATGACGAAACAACGGTTCTTGCATGGGCTGGAGATGGTGGAACATACGACATAGGCTTGCAAGCTCTATCTGGTGCAATTGAAAGAAACACTGATTTTATTTATATCTGTTATAACAATCAGATATATTCAAACACAGGTATTCAGCGTAGTGGTGCAACACCACACGGCGCATGGACTACAACAACTGTTAAAGGAAAAGTAGAATTCAGAAAAGAAATGGGAGAAATAATACAAGCACATCATCCACCATATGCTGCTCAAGCCTGCATAAGTTACCCTGAAGATCTATACAACAAGGTTAAAAAAGCTAAAGATATTTCCGGTCCAAAATATATCGAAATACTTGCACCATGTCCACCAGGTTGGCGTTTTCCTATGGAAAAAACGGTTGAAATGGGAAAACTTGCAATTGATACAGGTGCATGGGCACTTTATGAATATGAAAACGAAAAAGTGACCTTTAACAAAAAAAGTAAATCAATACTTGAAGGAAAAATTGAACGCAAACCAATTGAGGAATGGATAAAATACCAAGGCCGATTTAAACATCTTTTTAAACCAAAAAAAGATAATGAAACGATAAAGGCTTTGGAGGAACATACAGATCTTATCTGGGAGAGATATAGGAAACTATATCTATAGAATTTGGAGCGTGAAAAAAATATGGAGGCTGTAAAAAATGTTTTCAAAAGAAATGCTGAAACAGAGCCTCCCCCTGCTTGTTTTATGCGGCCTAGGAGCAATAGTTGCAGGTAGCACTCTTAATTTAATGCAGGATTTTTTTACAAAAATACCTGGGTTATTAGTTGTAATACCAGCTGTAATTGCAATGCGAGGAAACATTAGTACTGCTTTTGGTTCACGGCTTGGGTCAGCGTATCACCTTGGTGTTATTGACAAAGATAATATTTTAAATAATGAACTAAAACAAAACATGATTGCATCTATTACTTTAAGTTTTATTATGTCGTTTTTTATAGGTATTCTTTCTTACTTTATTTCATTTATAATGGGTGTAGCAAATCTACCCAGCCCACTTGTAATAATTTTGATTGTTACAATAGCTGGAGTAATATCAGGCGTGATTCTTAGTTTTATGACAATAGGAATTATTTATCTAGTTTTTATGAGAGGATATGACCCTGATAATATAACTGGCCCTGCTCTTGCTACATTTGGAGATATTATTACAATTTTATGTATACTTTTTAGTGCATCTATTGTGGGGGGATTAATCTGATTTACGATTGGAAAAAAATTGTAAAAAATAGTATACCAATACTAACAATTGCAGTTCTAGTTGAAATCTTTGCTGGATCGATACTTCAAGTAAATCAAAATATTTTATATGTTTTTCCAGTATTTCTAATATCAATACCTGTTATGAACAGTGTGGGTGGAAACATTGGAAGCGTTCTAGGAGCACGTCTTGCATCAGGCTTGCATGTCGGTTCAATCGAAGGCACATACAAAGATAAAAAAATGCGAGAGTGCTTATTTACATCAATTTTTATTGGAATTGTAACCTATTTTGTTCTAGCAATAGTTATATATTATATATCATTATTAGGTACTATAAAAATGAATATCAGCTTAATAGAATTTATTTTGATATTTGTGTTAGCAGGAATCATTCTTGTGTGTATTGTATCATTTTTTAGTATACTAGCTGCTTTTATATCATTTAAAAAAGGTTTTGACCCTGATGATATGGTAGCACCAATTGTTACAACTGTTGGAGATGTTCTTGGGATTATACTATTATTTTTAACGATAAGTATTTTTGGAGTTGGAATATGAACGAAAAAAAGAAGAGGAAAAAGAGAAGAAGCATATTTGGAAAGCTTCAACGTGCGCCAAAAGAAAAATGGAGAAAAGAAGAGTTTACTGAAATTGAATATGAACCAAAATCAGTAAAAGAACTACTTACTGAAATGAAAGATATATCTGAACTAATAATCGATTTAGCTTATTCTGCTGTTCTATTTGATAACTCTGATATTGCTGAAGAAGTAAAATATTTGGAAGTTAGAATGGATAAACTAAACTATGATATTAGAATGATGGCTATGATGGCAGCACGAACTAAAGAAGATGCAGAGCAGTTAGCTGGAATACTTCAGGTCGCCGAAGCTGCTGAAACAATATCTAATACAGCAGGAGACATTGTAAAACTACTTACACGTGAAAAAACAGGACCAATTCTTCCAAGAATTCTAAAAAAAGCTGAAGAACAGATATTTAGAATAAAGGTATCTAAAAAATCAAATGCATGTTACAAAAAAGTTGGAGAATTAAACATAGAAGCAGAAACTGGTATGAGAATAATTGCTATTAGACGTGGTGACTTTTGGATATATAACCCTGATGCAAATACAACTATTAATGAAGACGACTGGCTTATAACTAGAGGGGCAGATGAAGGATACAAGGAATTAAGGAAATTTTTAAAAGGAACTCTGGAGGTACTTGAATGAAGGATAAAACAGTAGAAGAAATAGTACTTGAAATGAAAGATAAATCTGAACTTATGATTGATCTTGCTTATTCCTCAATTCTTTATGATAGTGAAAAATTAGCTAAAGAAGTATATGACCTTGAAGATCTAGTTGATCTTTTATATCAAACAATGCAAAAGAAAACACTTGAAAAAATATCAAATAAAAAGATCAGCGTGAGTGATGCACTAGCTATATTAAGATTAGGTGAAGCAGGTGAGCAAATCGCTGATGCTGCTCAAGAAATAGCAGATGTAGAACTTAGAGATGTAGAACTTCATCCAATAATAAAGATGAGTATAAGAGAATCAGATCAAGTTTTTACTAGAGTAGAAGTTTTGCCAGATTCAATTTTATCTAATAAAACACTAGGAGAATTAAAACTAGCTAGTGAAACAGGGATGATGGTGATAGCTATGAGACATGAAAACAAATGGCTTTATGGCCCAAACAAAGACACAAAAATCGAACCGGGTGACATTTTATTTGCAAAAGGGCCAAACGATGGTGAAGAACACTTAATTAGCCTTGCAAAAGGAGAAGTAAAAGAACTTTAATCAAATTAAATTATTCTAGCTCCATATTCATCAACACTACAGACATAGGTTTTACCATATTTTGATAAAAGATTAGCAAGATCGTCGGTTTTACCAACAGCAAAAACAGAGTTTCCAAGCATACACATACTTATCAATCCAATATTTTTACATGAATCAATAATTTTTAATATTTTTTTACTAGCAAGACCTGTTTTACTTGAAAAAACATTAGATAAATAAAAAAAGTTTTCAACAGAAGGCTTTTCAAGTAATTTTTTTGTACAATATTTACCATATTCTGAAATAACATTCACATAATTTTTATTTGAAAGAACTTTTTTTGTTTGAATTTTTTTACCAATTATACAAAGAACAACATTATATTTACCAGGTATATGCTCAATTAGCCCCCATGGTGGAAGACCCGGTGTTTTTCTTAGTTCAAAACCACCAATAAATGAAGATACAACATCACCTAAGCCTGTTTTTAAATTAACTTCAGAAAAATGTGCTGCACGCATTGCTTCAGAGCTATTTATACCACAAATCTTTGACAAAGCAAGGCAAGCACTCAAAGCACCTGCTCCACTCATTCCAAAGCCTTGGCCCATTGGTAAATCAAGCTTTGTTTTAACTGTAACATTTAGCTTGTTTTTTCCAATTAAATATTTTATAGCTAGTTTTGTAACAGGTGCAGGTGATCTTTTACCGTTTATAAAAACCTCAATATTTTGAATAGATGAGTTTATTGCTGAAACTGTTGAAGTTGCACCAAGATTGATACTAACACCAGCACCTCTCGAGCCACTTCTTGAAAAATCATTATTAATATAAACTGGTTCAAAAAAACCAGAAATATGACCAGGTGAAAATGCTTTTTGTTTCATTTTTGATATCACTTTACTTTGTTTAAAATAAACCTTGCTAGTTCATCTTTTTTTCCTTTTTTTGAAACTAATTTACCTTTTTTATCAACAATAGTTATTTCATTTTCATTACTTGAAAAACCTGAAATATCATTTCCAACTACAAAATCAAGTTTATTTTTTTCTAAAAGTTTTTTTGATTTTTCAACTATTTTTTCTTCTTTTACTTCAGCTTTAAAACCAATAATTTTTGAGTTCTTTGCTTTTTTTCTGATTTTGCCAATAATTTTTTCTGTTGGTC
>CAZKQS010000001.1:14134-35917 GCA_964554985.1 uncultured Thermoplasmatales archaeon
TTGTAAAAGTCTTTTTACCAGAGCAAATTTTACCGGATTGTTTTTTTGGAATATAGTCTGATATAGCTGCACATACAAAAATATAATCAAATTTATCTAATTTTGATTTATCTATTAGTTTTTTAAGATCCTTAATTGATCTAAATTCAGTTTTTTTAATATAATCTGGAACTATTTCAGCACCTGCACCATACCATAGTTCTACATCAGAACCATCAATAAATGCGTTTTTTGCTAAATTAACTGCTGTTTTTCCTGAGCTTTTGTTTGTAATAACTCTTATATCATCTATTTCTTCAGATGTTGGACCTCCGATAATTAATACTTTTTTATTTTTGTAACTGTTTTTTGATAGAGTCCTTAACACCTTTGCAACGATTTTTTCATTACTTGGAAGCTTTGCCTTATTACCTAGTATATTTGGTTCGACAAATTTTACTCCAATTTTTTTTAGTTTAGAAATATTACTCTGAACTATTTTATGATCATACATTGATAGATGCATCGCTGGAACTATTAGTACTGGTTTTTTTGAGCCAATTGCTGTTGTTGCAAATGTTGTAACTGCTGTGTCATCTATACCATGGGCTATTTTTGAAATTGTGTTAGCCGTCGCAGGACATATCAAAAGCATATCAGCTGGTTTTTTTACTTTACCTAGATATGACACATGCTCAGTTGCACCAGATAGTTCAATAATTGGTTTTTTACCTGTTGCAAACCAAAGTGCATCTGGATGAATAATTTTTGTTGCTGCCTTTGTCATAACTGGTATTACTTTTGCACCATGTCTAATTAGTTCTCTAGAAATTTTTATTGTTTCAATTGCAGCAATACTTCCAGTTACTGCTAAAACAATTGTTTTGTTTTTTACTAAATTGCTTTTAATTTCTTTAATGTCTCCAACTGGATGCATAATAAAAAAGAGGATAAATAAGGTAATATATATCTTTATCTTACAACTAGAACAGATACACTAGCATGTCTTACTACTTTATCTGTGACACTTCCTAAGAGAAATCTACCTTCTTTACCATATCCTTTGTATCCTAATACTATTATATCTGCCTGCATTTTTTTAGCTGTAATCAGTATTTCATCAGCAGGATCTCCATCTTCAACAGCAATATCAACTTTTGAAACATTCTTTTCTATGTCACTAACGATTTTTGATAAAGTCTCTTTTGCTTTATCTTTGAAACTTCCAGACTTTACTATTTTACTTAAATCAATTGTTGGAAGAAGCATTTTTGTAAAAGAAGACTCAGAGAGTTCAGCAGGAACTACTGTTAAAAGAGTTATCTCATCATCAGAGTTTGAGCATTTCATAAGCACATCTATTGCTTTTTTTGAAGCATCAGATCCATCATAAGCTACTAGCATCTTTTTCATCTTAATCAGCATAGCATGAATAATGAAGGCATCTAAAAAGATTTCGTAAAAAGTAAATAAATCTGAAAAATGAAAAAAAATCTATTATCTTTTTATGATAAAATTTTGTAATAATTTAAATACAAAATCATCTTTATAAATAGAAAATGTCAAAGTTAAAAAATTTTTTAAAAAAAACATTCTTTTTTTCAATATTAGCATTACTTTTACTAAACCAAATTTTTGGTGTAAATGCAAAAGAACTATACGTTGATAAAAACAAAGGAGAAGAATATCAATCAATTCAAAGTGCTATTGATAATTCTACTGATGGAGATACAATATTTGTTAACAAAGGCATCTATATTGAAAATTTAGAAATAGATAAAAAAATAAAGATTATTGGTTTAAATAATCCAACTTTAACTTGTTCTACAAATGATATAAGTGCAGTTAATATAAGAAAGGACAGTATAAAATTTAGTGGTTTTAAGATAACTGGTAACTGTAATAGTGCAATAAAGATTAGTTCCAATTATAATATAATTGAAAAATGTGTTATTTCAAATTCTTCATATGGAATATTTATTTTTTCATCAAATTACAATACCATTAAGAAAAACACTATACGTAATACAACAAATACTGGTTTGAATTTTTTTTCGTCAAATGATAATGAGATTTTTGTAAACAACATAATCCATAATAAAAATGGTATAGGTTTTCTTAATTCAAAAGATAACTATATTTTGGGAAATAAAATTGATAATAATTATGAAAAAGGAGTTAAACTTATTTCTTCAAATAAAAATATCTTTGAAAAAAATAACATAAGCTATAATAATTTAACAGGTTTTTCAATATCACATTCTTGTGATAATAATATTATTTTTTGTAATAATTTTATAAATAATTCCCTTCAAGCTGAAGATTACGGTAAAAATTTTTGGTATAATGAAGATGAAAAAGTTGGCAATTATTGGAGTAATTATTTCAAGATTTATTCAAATGCTACTTTTAGTAAAAACATTTGGAATAAACCGTACAGTATTTTAAAGGGTGAAAATAAAGACATATATCCTGCAGTCTCCGTCTTTAATATAAATATCAAAGATAATATTTTTTTAGATAATGGAAAAGAAAATACTTTTTTTTATATGCTTTTTTTAGCCCCTATAGTTTTTTTTATTTTTGTAATATATATTATTAAGAAGAAAGGATAGATATAAAAAAAGTTAGAAAATATTTTTTGTTTTTTATTTTGTAATTTATATTATTGATATATCAACGTTAATACTTTCAGCAACTACGTTGCCTTCATCATCTGTTACTGTCAATCTAACTTTTTTATTTCCAATTGCTGAGGTAAATACTATATCACATGAAGTAGCAGTTGGTCCTTCTGTTACATGCTGCCAATATACACCTGTATATTTTTCCCATTTGTAGTTAACAATTTCGTCACCATCTTCGTCATCATCTCTAGTTCCATCGCTATCATAGTGAAGAGTTTCATCCTTTACTCCTTCTGTTGGCCCATTGATAACAACTATTGGATAATGATCTGCTTCAATTAAAATTGAACCTGAGCAAGTATCTGTTTGACCATCATTATCAGTTACTGTTAAAGTCCAGTGATATAATCCCGAAGAAGAATATGTGTGAAATACAGTTTTACCAGATTTAGTATCGCCATCTCCAAAATCCCAGGCCCATGAAACAATGTTTCCACCAGGATCATAACTTGAGCTAGCATCAAAACATATTTCCTCATCATATAATCCAGAATCTGGTACATTTGCAATAGCAATAGGTGGTTCGGGATCAGTAGATCCTTCGATATTCATATAAATTGTAGCACTTGTAATACAATTTTCGTTATCAATTACTGATAATTTAACTGAATATACGCCAGCTACATTCCAATGTATATTTCCAAAAAGAGCAGAAGTATCTGGTATACTTTCATCTTGATTTAATATCCACATATGGTTATTATCATCATTGATTCCATCTATATCCCATTTGTACTGTCTAATATATCCATCTGTATCTTTTGTATCACTACCTTGCACTCCTACCGGCCTGTATGGATCAAAATTATATAGATTGGTAGTTGCTCCGTCAAAGTATTCTTCTCCATTGCATGTAGTTCCGCCAATATTATGCCATACCCCATCGTTTTCTTGAGCATAAAGATATGTTTCTGGACAGTTATTTGCTGGATCTTGATGATGAACTTCAATTTCATGAGTGACTGAATCTGTCTGTCCTTCATCATCTGTACAGGTAAGCTTTACTTGATAAGTACCTTCTTGAGAAAAGAAATGAGAAGGAGTCTTTCCCCAATCACTATTTCCATCACCAAAATCCCAATCAAAGTCACCTGGTGATATTAAACCCCCATCTGGGTCATAACTATCTGAACCATCGAAATAAACTGTTTCACCTTCGAAAATATAATCCGGAAACCATGTAAAAGAAGCAACAGGAGGATATTTTACAGTTGGATCAACGACATTTATTGTTTTTGATAATGTATCTACTTTATTGTCATTATCTTTAATAGTTAAATTAACAGAGTATAATCCAATATTTTCATAGCTATGTGAAATAGTCACGCCATTACCTGTCGATCCATCACCAAATTCCCAGGAATATGAAAGAATTTCCCCGTCTTCATTTTGATCAATGCTGCACTCTGCATTAAAATTAACTATTTCATTAGGATCAGGTGCATAATTGCTAGCATTAAAACATGCGATAGGTGAATCTGGAGAGTGATCTATAACAACAATATGTTGTGAATACTTTTCACTTACTTTTAATTCATTATCTCTTACCTGAATAGTAGGCGTATATTCGCCAGGGGTAAAATATGTAAAAGATACATCTGTATTAAAAGGAATCCAATGGTTAGGCGGAATACCTATATCCCACTCTCCATCCCCTTCAAAATCATATCTAATCTTTTTAATTGTACCATCGTCACTACTGCATGAAGAATCAAAAGTTACTGGGTTATTAATAGTTGGATTTGTGGGTGAATAGGTAAAACATGCAACAGGAACACTTGGATCAATACCCATGCTCATTGGTATAGGTTTCCAATCCTGGTCATCAACATGCAAATCAGGCCCTGATCCACCTGTGATTGAAATCGAGCCGTTTATAAAAACTGGCCATAGAACTCCATCTGTAAAATCCCAATTCCAAAATACTTGAAAATCATTTGCAGTAAAAGAACTCCCTCTAAATCTTACTAGGTCAAAAAAGACTAGACTGCTAACTGTAATGGGTTGTCCATCTGTATCAATATTAATTGAACCATCCCAATCACCATCAATATTCCAGTTAACAGATAGATAAGGTACTGTTATATCCACAATATCAAATACAAGTAAGGTTTTAGAGCTGGTAGAAATTTCTATTGTGTCCATATCTGGAGAGACTTCATAGTTACTTGTAAAGGTAAACTCTGCATTACCAAAGGTTGGATTTTTTGCTAGATTAAAGCTAAAGTCTCCACTGCTGAAAAACAATAAATTTCCAAAGTCAATAGTTAAATCATCTAGAAAATCAAAGGATAGACTCACACAAGATACTTCTCCATCAGAGGTATGACCATCAACTTTTACATATCCATTAGGACTAAAGATATCTTGATATTCAATTGAAAGTGAAATAGTTGTATCTTCCTCAAAAATAAATGCACCAAGAGACATTCTGCCAAATCTTTCCTCAAAATCAGGTAATTCAAAATAGCTACCTTCTTCGCCAGTTACAGATAAGTCAAAGTCCCTTCCAGTAAATCCATCCAAATCGTCCCAAAGAACGGTTAATGAAATTGACCCTTCAAATATAAAATTAGGGATAAGACTGCCAATACTCATTCCTAGAAATGTAATTCCAAAAATGTCTATGACACCTGCACTGAAATCAATATAACCAGATACAGTTAAAGTTATACCATCCAAAGTATCAATTGTATCTCCAAATATAGGCTTAATATAAAGATGACAATCTGCTTCAAGATAGAAATCACTAATCGTTAAAAATGATTTTAAACTAATATAACCTATAACTAAAGTTAGATCTGCACCGACATCAATATTGCAACTAGGTGAACCAGCTGGATATTGATTCTCTGCATTTAAAGATAATGAACCACTACCAGTAATGCTAACATCTTCAACAACTATACTCTGATCATTATTATCAGTTAATCTAAAGTAATTTAATCCTATATATCCACCAACTGAAAGGCTTGCATCAACATGTGCATTATCAATAATCGAAGGGCTTGGGTTGTCTGGATTACAACCCAGTACAACATATAAAGTAATTGAACCATCAACATCAATATTTAGATCATCAAGTATCAAACCAGATCCTGAATTTGCATTTATACTAATTTCTCCTAGTTCAAAACCTATTGTTAAAGGGTGAACTTGATCTTCTTTAGATGTTCCAATTTTTAATTCTTGAAGTGAACGGTCAATAAATGTACCATCAATTAATTTAGCATAGAAATATCCATAACCATAGATATTTATATTTTCAGCAGATGCCTCAAAATCTGGTCCTTCAATGTCAATATTTGTAACAGATATGGAACCACCGCGGAGAAGCCCTGCAATTTTTAAGGTTTCTTTATAACCAGGTAAAGAGTCTTCATCTGGAGCTGGCGCAAATGATTTTTCATAACCTATGTAAAATCCTGCATTCACATCAGCACTAA
The DNA here is from genome assembly GCA_964554985.1 of uncultured Thermoplasmatales archaeon. Classification (GTDB taxonomy): domain Archaea; phylum Thermoplasmatota; class E2; order DHVEG-1; family DHVEG-1; genus CAYZTD01. The sequence continues at coordinate 20,247 of CAZKQS010000001.1, forward strand.
TTTCACCAGATACAGTAAAACCACCGTATGAAAAATCATGTGATGTTATCTTCAATTCATTAACTAAAATATATGTAAGACCCAGTTCTAATCTAATGAAGGTGAACCAATCACCTGCACCAGTATTTTGATTCCAACCATATATTTTCATAGAACTAAATGAACCCATCCCTGTTAACGTTATATAATTACATTCAACAGCAAGATGCCCTGTCTCAGTCATATGGTCATATTGAGTTATTTCTAAATGTAAATCTGAAATAGTTAGTGTTCCAGAAAATTCTATTAAAAGAGATTCATATGCCCCCATAAATAAAGTTACATGTAAAGATGCACTTAGATCAATATCAAAATTCAATCTAAAATGAGTGTGATCTCCCTCTGGAAAACCTGCTACATCAGGTATGTTTATATTATTATCATCAAGCACTATCCTGTTTAAATTTGCATCAAGATATGTAGTACGACTATCTTGTATAAATGCACCATATCCTTCAAGAAGAACTGTTCCACCTCTCCATTCAATGACTGGAACTTGTTTAATTATATCAAAAAATCTTATTTCAAAAGATGACAACTGTAAATAAAATGCAACAACCACCCGTATTTGATATTCTTTAGATCTATCTGGATCATCAGGAAAATCTTTTTCATAATAAGAAATATCAGCAGCGGCACCAAGGTTTAAATTACCAGATAATTCCATTGATAAAAATCCAACTACTTGACCTACAAACTCTCGAGATACTTCTATATCACAATTTTTAAGGCGTAATTCTTCGATTGATAAGTGAAGAAGTTTTTCATCACCAATTATTTTTACTTCACCTGAACCTACTATTTTTAATTGATCACCTTCAATCTTTAAAAAATTATTCTGAAGATTTATACTGTTTTCTCCTTCGGTCATAAAGCCACTTGAGTAGCTAAGAGAAAAGTTTGACATAGTTATTGATCCTGAATATAAATCAATAAGTAATGTATTATTAAAATCAGTTTGAACTCTTCCATCTGCTGCAGATGTTAGATCAAACTTTCCTTGCAAAATTACATCCTGATAGTGATATCCACCATCGCCAGGTAGTAGAACAGTTAGATTAAAATCAGTTATACTAAATTCATTAATAGTAGCTGTTAAATCAAGCCATGACTGTTGTTGCTCTCCATTAGTAATAAAATAGAATTCACCATCTAGATCAAAATCTATTACCATAGATTTTATCGAACAGTCAATATATTTAAACTGATTATCAATATTAATTAGTTTTATGTGAAAATCATCCATTCTTACATAACAATCTGCTAAACCTTCGATTACTAAACTTCCATTTTCTTTATTCCAGAAAAATTCAATAATAAAATCATCTGCTTCAAAACTTCCTGATAAATATATTTGTGTATTAGTCTCAGGAATTAAAGCTGTGTACTCTGGTATTGAGAGTTGTTCGTCGATATGTAATTTAGCATGACCTGGTTCTACAAGAATTGAGATATTTCCACCAGCGATTTGCTCCCATTTATTATCAGCAAATAGCCAGATTGAACCATCTTCTAGATAAAGATAACCATCTATAGTTACATTCATTGGATTAGTGCCTATTTCATTATAATTATATATATAAAATGCATCAGCCTTAAATTTGACAGAATCGAATTTAAGTATGATATCAGAGTTTGCTTTAGGTATATTAATTACAGTTTCTGATTCAGACATATTTGCTAAAACATCACCCATGAAATTTATGAATTCTTTTAGTACTTTGATCTCAACATCAAAAGGAATTGTAGAATTGTGTGTATCAATTAGTATATAAGTTAGATTCTCAGGATTTAACTGATTATTAAAATCAAGGAAAAAATATTCAAAATCTTCTTCTAAAGAAAGAGTTGCATAAGCAACATCCAAAAATCCAAGTCTGATATCTAAATTATCAAGAGCACTAGCACTACTTACTTTTAATCTAAAATCATACCATAACTCCAAATATATACCAAACTTACCCTCAAATAAGGATATATTTTCAACAAAAACAACTGGATATGAATCCTCATACTCTTCAAGTGAGAAAGGAATATCGTATTGACTGGATAAAGCTTTAATCGTTAAATCAGGTAACATCAACTGTATATAATCACAAGTTAAAGTATGTTCATCCGATTTAGAAGAACTAAAATAATTATCAAATTCAATGCCCAAACCTGCAGGGAAAATAGGATTACCTGGAAAATTTAACAATAAAACTGGAAATGTAACTAATGAAAAACCATTTTTAAAGGTAAGATTTTCAATGATAAATCTTATTGTAGGAAAAGATGTTTTAAAAACCGCATTTACAATATCTGAGATATCTCCTATCTCTAAATGATGTAAAAATAAATCACCATCTGTGGTATTTATACCAAGGGATATATTTGCCCGGATACTTTCACCGCCACCAAGATAAGCGCCATTAAGGCTATTGCTGATATTAACAGTCACTTCTTCAAGAGAAATAAAACAAGTACCAACAGACTCAGCAACAAGTGTTATATCATCAAGATCAATACCACCAAAATTCAAATCAGCAATATGAAGATCGACATTAGCATCAGTCATAACAATACCCAAAGGACCCTCAACAGACAAATCATTTGGATTCAAAGAATCAAAAACAATACTCAACTTACCACTAACTCCAAAATTATCAGAAACCAAATTAAAACTAGCATTCTCTGAATTAAAGTTAATTACAAAATTATCAATCGAAAGCATTAGGCCAAGCCCTACATCAACATAAAAATTAGACATAGTTTTATTAGACCAATTAAGAATTACATATGCATCAATATATCCACCAAAGCTAGTATTTTCCATTGAAACATTTAAATCAATCTTTGAATCAGGGAAAAGACTGGAACTAGCAAATGAAAAATCCATTACTTCAAAAACTGAGCCTTCACCATCAAGGTTAAGTTCTAAGATACCACTATCAACATTAGCATCAGTAAGAAGTATACTACCCTTAAAACTTGGAATACTAACATCAACAATTTCACCAAACCATAAATGAAAATCTTCAAGTGAAACTAATCCGCCGCCGTTTATATTCCAGACAAGATTTCCCCTAATTGTCTCCCATGAAAAATTAAGACCTGAATCAACTGTTTTCATACATATTGCACCTGTTACACCGCCTATTTCTCCGTATTCTTCTATATATCTATCAATAAAAAAGTTCATACCGCCAAAGATATTAATATAACCCCAAGATAAATCAGGTGCAAACTTGTAATCAATTGATCCATTAAAACTAAAGTTAATCCAATATATTCTATGCCCAGTATTGTTTAAATAAGGATAACTCTTAGATAGCCCACCAAATTTAACCATTACATCTGTTGCATTCCAACCATTGGTTATTTCAAGCTTATATCTTGCCTCAATACTAGTAGGAGTTTTTTCAATAGATAAACTAGTATTTATGTATCCTTGTTTTTCTTTTACAAGCCTTTTTATCTTAAGAGCTCCATCTCCTTTAATACTAGAAGTATTAAGATGAACATTTATATCAAGATCAGTTATTTCAAGGTCTTTACCAGCTAATTTTACTTCAGACTTATTACCGGATAAAATACCATCAAAATAAAACTCAAAAGGACTAGAAACTGATCTTTTATAATTCATTGAGAAATTAAAATAAGATCCATTACCGCCAACAATACTAAGATCAATAAATAAATCTGAACCAGTTCTATCAATTCTAAATAAACCATCTTTTAAATCCAGATTAATTGAACAATCAAGTGTATTATTTGAATCTATTATAAAATCAGCAATGCCCTTTTTTCCAACTAAGTGTCCACCGAGTTTTATGCCTGAACCCTCAGAATATGCTGAAATATTATAGATACCACTTGAAAAAAGATGTCTATTCCAATCAAATCTAAATTTAGATGGGAAATCCTTTGCATATATGAAATTTTCTGGGTTTTCTAAATCATCACATAAACCGATTTCACCAACTGGATTTCCATATGTGTTATATTCAACATATCCATCTTTTCCATGTTTTATAGAAAAATCAACCTTATTAGGTGCATCTAAACAGTAAAGATATGTATATGTATCATTTGCATAATGAGATAAATATATATTTATATCTGAGTTGGCACCTGAAGTTTTTTCAATAGATAAGCTAGATTCACCTAGTTTTCTTATCCCACTTATAGATAATTCGCTTTTAGCTGCAGGTGAGTATTCTACTCTATATTCTGTGTTACTTACTAGATTTTCATTATCATAATCTGTGTAACTATAAATCATGGTTAAATTGGAATCATCTGGCATTTTTTTTGGATTGATTTCAACATTATGCCCAACTCTTTTGTTTTTACTTAAAAGATTAGGTATTAGTTTATAGGTTACACTGCATTTTTCTGGGACTGATTCATCAATATCTGATTCATAACCAATTCTTACACGATCTCCAGATAAATTATTTACAAGCGCCCCAGGAAAATAAAACTCTAGATATGCTTTAAAACAAGCATTTTTACTTGGAAAATCTCTTAATTTTCTAATAACAAGCCTTGTATTGAGTGACAGTGAAAAAGAGTCAAAGTCAAAAGAAGGGAAAAGCAAATATCTAGCACCAATGTCATTGTAACCATCATCATTTATATCAATTTTTTTTTCTAAAAAAAGAGATAGTTCTTCATTATTTATAATTCCATCATAGTTTGTATAGAAATTAAAGTTTTTATCTGAGGATAAAAATGAAACAATGTTTCTAATTGAATTACTTCTAAAAAAAGGTTTTTTTTCTGTTTTTTCAGTTTCTTTTTCTATTTCAGTATTCGTTTGTGTTTTAGATTCCTTTGTTGTATCAATAGTATAGGTATAACTACCATTTGTTTTATTTACAAGTTTTATACTATTATCTTCAGTTGTTTTATTATCAGTTTTTTTATATTTATCAATGCTAACTGATAAAACAGAGGGTACAATAGCTGTCACTAGAATTATTACACATAGTATTGATATCGACTTTTGAATTTTGCTATTAGTATTTCTTTTCATTTTATTCTCCACGATTATTCTAATAATATAGGTATATTTATATTATTATTTCTAGCTAGATTTCTTGGATTTATATTAATACTATTAATACCTATTAATTAATTATGTTTCTCATATTATATATATTTTATTATACATATATGGTCTTATAGCCCATATATAGTAGATTTAATACAGATTAAAACAAATGAAAAAAAAATTAAAAGAGGTTGAAATTAACAATGAAAACATCAATCTCATCACTAAGTACCTTCTTACCATCATACTCAAGCTCAACAGACAAAGTCTTAACACCAAACAATCTTTCATCCAAAACAACACCATAAAAATCATCTGAAATATTATAGGCTAAACTCTCAAGTAACCCATCATCCAGATAAAAACTAACATTAGAAATATTAACACCGCTAGGATTAACCACCTCAACCTCCAGATCAATACCACCAACAACAATAGGAAGACCCAAACCAAGCACCCGTTTTAAATCACCCTGTAAATAAAAACCACCACTAACAGGCTCAACAAAACAAGCAGAAGGATTAAGATAAGACTCAGGGATAGTACTAAAACTATACACCCTACTAACAGTAATACCACTACCAGTATCAGAAGCATTCACATACCAAACATAATCACTCTTATACTCAAGAACACTAGAAATCATACAACACACAGTATCATTCATAACCTCAGTACCACTAGCACTATCACCATTACTACACTCAATACTCCAACTAAAACCATCACCCTCAAAATCAGAAATATCAACACAGAGTTTAGAGATATTAACAAGGACATCATCTTTTCCATCAGAAGGACTCTCAGAACCAATAACAACCTGATGATTAGCATCACCCACAGAAATACTAACAAACGCTACATTAGAAACACCGCCATCATCATCACAAACAGTATAACTAAAACCATCAAAACCCACAAAACCAAAATCAGGGCTATAAGTAACAATACCACTAACACCATCAACAACAACACTACCAAAATCAGAATTATCAACAACAGCAACACTAGAAGGATCAAGAACACCATCACCATCTATATCATTAGACAAAACATCGATATCAAAAGGCTCATCAACATCAGTAGAAACACTATCATCCAAAGCAACAGGAGGCTGATTAGAACCAGAATCACCACCATCGTTGCTAGTAGAAAGACTAACAACAATTTCACAGAAATCAAGAGGATCATCAACATTTTCAATACGGATAATACCACTAAACGATTCATTTAAAACACTAGGTGCAACAACTGATACATCAACAAAGAGATAATCACCAGGCATAAGACTATTACCAGAACTAGGAGTTAAACTAAAAACACCCCAATCCGGTATATCAGATACCTCCCAGTTCAAAGGAAGAGAACCAGGGTTTTTAATAAGAACACTATCATTAACAACGCTACCAGGAGAAACATTACTCCAACTAAGAACATCATTACATCCAAGATTAGAAACAGGAGGAGAAAAATCACCTATACTAAGACTATAAGGCTTTCCACCTATATCATAGGTTTCAAGATGATTAAAATCACCTGTTCCATCGCCGAGAAGAACACTTACACTACCGTCCCCACTATTTGCAGTAGCAAGATCCAAAATATTATCAGAATTAAAATCATAGACAAGTACATCACGCCAATCACTACTCCAAGGATCACTCTTAAAATTAATACGTCTACAGCCTGAAAGCTCGCCAGTACCACCCATAAGATCACCTTCAAGAAAAACACCAGAGCCGTTATTTAAGAAAACACACAGATCCTCAGAACCATAAGAGTGTCCAGTTACAATATCTAAATCACCATCACCATCAAAATCACCGCATTCGATACTAGTTAGACCAGGGGCAACCCGATAAATAGATTTAAAACGATAATTCTCAGGGGTCATAGGATTAGTATCAGAAAGAGGTACCTTTCTTACAAACTGAGTAATATCACTATAACCAAAACCATCAGTACCACCCATATAAGGATGTTCTCTTATGTTAAAATTACCTGTTCCATCACCAAATAAAATTTTGATACTACCATCAGCTGCAGCATTACTAGTACCATCCCATTTATCATCCATTTTTACAATATCTATATTTCCATCACCATCAAAATCACCAGTACAATAATCAAGACTTGTACCAGGAAATCTAGTATAATAATTGAAAGGATTATAATCATCAGCGTTACCTGAATAAATCATAGTTTTATGATTACAGGAGCTTGTATAAGATCCATCTGAATGAGTAACACTCACACAATTATCATCTAAGAGCTTTGAAACAAGATCTAAATAACCATCAGAATTAAAATCCTCTAATAAATATGCTCCATCTACATCATCCAAATTAACCAATCTATCAATAAAACCACCAGAGGCATCATTAAAAAGAATGCTTACACTACCATCATCTTCCCAAGGAAGACTACCACGGCAGAGAGTCTCACCATAATTGCCAACCAAGATATCAAGCCAACCATCATGATTAAAATCACCAGAAAACAAATTATAAGGCTGAGCATCATTATCATAATCCTCATCACTTAAATCGGGACGATACGGCGTATAAAACTCTTCACCCACCTGATGGATGCTACCAATAGAAAAATCACCACGGCCATCGCCATACAAAACAACAACGCTTTCTTCATCCCACCTGCCAACAGCAACATCCATATTACCATCCCAATTAAAATCACCAACAGCACTATCTCTAGAACTACTACCAATATCAAACTTGTCTGGAACTGAAAAACTACCATCACCCTTACCAACAAAAAGACTGATTTCATCACTATTTGAATTAGTAACAATAAGATCTGGGACAGTAATATTCATACCAACCCTTACATCAACAACAGCAGGATTAGAAACAAGACCCATATCATCAGAAACTGTATAACTAAAACTATCAACACCCTTAAAACCAGTATCAGGAGTATACTTAATCCGGCCAGATAAAAGCTCGATACTACTAATAACACCATTATCAGGGTGATCAATAATAGAAACAGTAGAAGGAATAATACTACCATCAATACCATAATCATTACCAAGAACATCGATACCGATAAATTCCTGATTAGTAATATAAACACTATCATCCAAAGCAACAGGAGGAAGAGGCTCAGAATCAATAGTTTCAGTAGTAAAAATCAAACGATATTCAGATTTAACATAGCTACCATGATCCTGAACAAAAATATCACACCTATAAACAGTACCAGATAACAACATCTCAGGGATAACCAGTTTTTTTACACCTGACATTTCATTAAAACCCTCAGCTACAAAACCCTGACTAGAAACAAGATCACGTGAATCACTAACTAGCTTAATACGCCAATCAAAACTATCACCCTCGAAATCATCAACTTCAAAAGTAATCTCAGAAAGATCAACAGAAACATCAAGACTACCATCAACGATACTTACAGAGGAAATCTCAGCAGGTTTATTATCATAATCAACAACAATAAAACTCTTAGTTATACTATCAGTAGCACCATTATTATCAGTAACAGTCAAAGTAACCTCCTGATTACCTAACTCATCAAAAAGAACAAATCCTCCATTTTTAGAAAAACCATCATAACCACTATCAATACCAATACTACCCTTAACAGGCATAATACCAGTATCAATACCACTAGAAAACTCCCACTGATAATCCTTAATAAGACCATCAGGATCCATATAATCACCAGCAGTATAAATTTCAAAAGCAGCACCTTTTGGAATATAACTTTTTTGATCAAAAAGCTCTACACGAGTACGATTCTTAGAACCATTAGAATCAAGAAAACCTGCATAACCAGAAAAAACCTCACGGCCACCCATAGAATAATTCATAATCAAACTCATTGAAAAATCAGCCTCAGGATCATGGTTTTTTGAGCCCTTAATACGAAGAGCAGGATCACCAAAAAGATTCAAACCATAATAATAATAATCAGAATATTTAGAATTACCAAAACTATAGGTCGTACGACCAGCTTGACCACGGACACCACCAGAAGCAGGGACAGGGCCTGAGCCACAAGAACTAGTACTTTCAACACTAACACGGCCGCATGTACCCTTACTATGGGCCTCACCCTGAGCTATATGAAACGCTTTACCAATAGGAACATCCATACTGCGATTAATCTTATCATCATCACCAGCAAAAACATTATCCCAAAACATACGATTATAAAGAGAAGCAATATACTCATCACCAGGATTAGCAATACTATTAAAAACACCAGCAGAACAACCAAAAACACTATCAGAAGAAACACCAAAAGTAGTACCAAAAAGTAATCTTTCACCCATTGATCTACCACCAATCATACCATTAAGATCCCTGTTATTATCAAACATACCACCATAATCACCAATCGAATAAATAACAGGATAAACATTATTTTCCAAACCACTAAGAGAACCACTTAGACGTAGATCTTTTGAAGCACCACCAATTGGCGGAGAATAGAATTGATTACAGAAAATAAAACCTTCTGAGTTTTCCCTTTCAGCATGACCAAAATGATTAATGATTCCTACACCATCATTCATAAGATCAACAAGATGAGGTTTATTATCCCATGGATCTGGATCTAAATAACCATGTGCAACCCATCTATCGACACCAAAACATGGATCATTTGGGTCAGAACCTTTATGAACCGTATCCTCCAAATGAGTTATATCAAAATATTTAGAAGGAATACCAACAGTTTCATCAAAATCAAAATCGATATTAGTGATTGAGTCTCTATCTAAACCAAATTTTAAATTTTCCTCTAAACCTTTATAGAAAGGAATACCTTTGAAATCGGGGATATAATCCCATGGATCAAGCTTATCAATTATAGCCCTTGAAAAATCATCAGTAAAAATAGGCCTAGCTCCCATATCTAAACATGCTGGACCACTAAGCATAGAATCACATAAATCTTCATCAAAACTACCTGGTTCATAATCTATATCATAATAAGGTGGAAGACTATGGCCATTTACAGTAACATGTATACTACACTTTGAATCATCATAATTAAAAAACATAACAGAGATCTTACCAAGAACCTGATCAACACTAGTATCAACATAACCCTCCATACCACTACTTAAATAACAAGTATCTAAAGATGCATTATAACCAAACCCACTTACCTCGCTATTATCAGGAGTTACATGAACGATTTTAATAACATCATTATTCCCAGGCATAGTCTTACCAACAACCTGACCTGTAGGACCAGGATCACGAAGGCCAACATTATGGATATATATATCTCTACCTTTATTTGAATAAACCTTAATAGTAATATCAAGATCACCAGTGATATTAAGAGAAGAATTTGAAGAAGTAGTATTTCCCTCAGAAGAACTATTACCACCAATAGGCCCGCCATCAAAAAGCGGAGATAAAGATACAGGGAACATAGCTACATCCCAACTACCGTTAAGACCACCCATACCCATGTTTAAACCAGTAAAACCTGTGCTAAAAGAAAAATGCTCCCTAACAGTAATACCACTACCAGAATCAGAATCAGTAACAGTAACCATCCAACTGTAAACCTGATTTTCAATTAAACCAGAAACACTACAACTTATAGTACCTGAAGCAGATGATTCACCACTAGCACCACCGATACCACCACTAGTAGCAATACTCCAACTAAAACCCTTATTCTCAGGATCTTCTACATAGACACTTAACTCAGATAAGCTTGTTGAAACACCCATACTATCATCACTAGGGTTAGGATCAGAGATAACAACAGGCATATCAGGATCCACATCCGGCTGCTCACCAACAATCACCGTAACCTTAGTTCCCATACCATTATTAGAAACAGTACCACAAAAATCCTTCACAGTATAATAAAAAATATCTACACAAGGATAATTCGGAGCATTATAATCTATTCTACCAGAATGATAAGGAACCTGATTAATTATACAACTACCATTATCAGGAGATTTAACAATCTCAACAGTTCCACTATCAATACCATCACATGGATCAGGATCAGAATCATTAGAAAGAACATCAATAGAGACCTGAGAGCCGGCATTAACATATACTTTGTCAGGAAGAGCTACAGGACACGTATTATCATAACAATCAAGACAAGAGCCATCATTCTCTGAAAAATAATTAAAAACATTTTCACCAGCTATCTTAACAGAAAAGGACTGACCTTGATGAACACCTACAATAAACTCAAGTTGATCAATCTGACCATCAACATTTCTAAAACCAATACTACCAATACCACCCTCAGTTTCCCTCCATGAAAAAACACCAGATGGATTACAAGTATTGTCACTCCAGCCGTTAAGATTACGACCAGATTCACTAACAGAATCACCTATATCAACGCTATCATAAAAACTAGGACCCGAGATAGTAACACTACTAACACCAATCTCACCACCAGAAGTAGAAACAAATTCAACATCAAAATCACCCATAAAAAAACCATCATCAGAAACATCTGTTACAAATTCATCCCAATAAAAACTATCGCAGCCGTCAGCATCACTATGCGAACCACCACCAGAATTAGAAGAGCTACTTCTATACAAAGGCTGATTTGTATATCCCAGATAATCACTTAATACAACAGCATTGCAATATTTATCATTAGAAGAAGCCATATATTTAACTGTTTTTTCAACAAAACTAGATACATCCTGTGGTGTATCAGCAGGAGCTCTTCCCACATACACATCAGCTTCATCAGTTGTTAGGGCTACTGATCTACTTGAAATATCTAATAAACCTGAATTTCTATTATATTTATCACTACCAAGACAAGCATAAGGTCTATCAGATGCAGCAGTAAACACATTACCTTTATAAGTAGAACGAGTGTCCGGTGGAACCTGAAACGTTGGAACCTCAGTAGAATAACGAGAATAGGTATCTGAATACCATTCATCTGAATATTTAGTAGACTCATGTACAGGTAATGAATTACAAGAAACTGTACCATCACTATGATATGTACAATCACCACTAACAAGATTATAGATTACATCATATACATTCCAAACATTGCAAAAAGGATCACGCATAAAACCATTAAAAAGGTCAGTGCTACCTGGCAAATTATGCTGCATTTTCAAAAACTTACTATCAAGATTATGATAATAACCTGCACCATTATGATGACCTATATACATACCTTTATAACCACCACCATAGCTTAGAGATGTCTCTTTATAGTTGATATTGCCATTAATACGTAAAGCACCGTTCACCCCATTTTCAGCAATAACATTAAGCTCTTTCATATTCCAATCATCATCACCAACAAGCATAACATACTCAAGACCACAATGAAGATGCATATCCCTAATATACTCGCGGACATTCAACGCATTACGCAAAGAATCAATATAACCTAAATGAGGAAGATCACCTGAAAAAACATTACCTCTTAGATCACGATACTCCCTATAAATATCATTAACAGATTTAATTGTAACATTAAAATCATCAATTACCTCATGAGCCTCAGCTAGATCATAAAGACTATACTTACAACTATAACCATCACCAACAAGATATGTTGGATCATCAAGCAAAGCATCAGTAGTAATAATAACATAATCAACCTCTTCACGTGGATCACAATTACTAACATAATACTTCAACCCAAACTCAGGATCAACAGCATATTCATCATTTGACTTAATTTTAATAGGAATATTACTTGAACCAAGTGGACAAGTAGGTCTATTACTACCAAAAAAACTTTCTTTCCAATAAAGGCCTTCATGATCATAAAAAGATTTAGTCGTATCAATAGTAACAACTATCGTAGTTTTATCATCCGGACCCATAGAAACACCAGAGACTGATTCAAAACCATAAATAGGTTTATACTGATCAAGAGTAATACAAACAGTAACAGTGCCCTTATTAGAAACATGACCCTCATTATCTTTAACAGTATAAGTAAAACTATCCTCCCTGTTCATACCACTAAAACATCTTTCAGGGACATAAGTAATCATACCAGTAACAGGATCAATGTCTTCAATACTACCATAACTAGGACCATCTACAACAGTAACACTAGAAGGATCAAGACTTCCATCAAAATCTATATCATTATCAAGGACATCAACAACAGCAGACGTTGGATGTTCATCGCCGCAACAATAATAAGCACAAGGAACACGCTCATCACATGCAACTGGTATACCATCACCCTTATCCTCTACATATTTCTCAATCTCAATAAAACGAGGTATATTATATTCCTTAGGGACAAAAACCTCCCACTCAAGCCTACCTGGAAACTTATTCCAAATATCAAAACTCACAGAATAAATACCATCATCAAGATCACCAGGTTTACCATTCCTAAAAATAGAGCCCAGAGTAAAAACATGATCATCACCATCTGCATCCTCCCAATCACTACCATTCTGACTATACATCAAAAATGCACCACAAACAATCATCTCAACAGAAATAGTCTTAGAACCACCATTAGAATCAATCACAACATCATAAGAATACTCACCATAATCAAGACCAGAAGAATCAACAGAAACAACCACCAGATCACCATTATCACCATCATAAATGCTACCACAACTACCCAGACCAGGGCTAATAGATAGCCAACCTGGAATACCGCTCTTATCAATACTCCAATTCAAAGTATCATAACCAAAATTTACCACCTGAAAAACCTTAGATTTAGAATCATCCTTACCAATAAAACCAAAATCAAGATTCCTAATTCCATTAACAATACCAAGAACAGGACCCACAGAAAAACTAACCTCAAAACCATCAACAGTAGCTTCTATAGGGCCATCAATAATTTTAATCTTAATCATAGAATTATAAAAACCATCAGAGACATCCGTAGTATCAAGATCAACATCAATAGCAGTACGGTTTCCTCCAGGGGGGCAGGTACCACTCATAGTTGAAACTGTAATCCAAGGAAAAACACGGTTACCATTTTTTGATACAATCTCCCAGTCAAAAGAACGAGCACCATTACCATCACAATCTCTTACACCTTTATTATATATCTCAAAAGTACAATGCCTATGCATACCATCATCAAGAGCACCAAAATCATACGACCCTGGGCTAATACAAGGCTCACCAGGTTTATCATAACGAAGTGACCCATCCTCTTCACTATCATCTAAAATATATCCATCAACCATTACACTTGAAATAGATGTAAAAACAAAGATTCCTACTATAATTAACGGCATTATTTTCCTTATTTTCTTCATAATAAATTTCTCCACAGCAATAACTTTTTATGTAATAATTTTTTTATATATTAATTTATGTTAGTCGATATATAAATATGTTTCTATACATTTGCCACCATTATTAACTTTTCCTTAAGAATAAAAAGAGAATAATTATAAGAATTATTTTACAAAAATATCTATCTACAAAGATACGAAATAAAATTAGAAAGAGGCATTCCCTCACCCCATTTCATAACAAGATTACCCTTTTTTGTCTTCTCAATTTTTGGAATCCTACTATGAACAATTTTTGCACGGCCATTTAGATTTTTAATGTCTAAAGTAAAAATTCTCCACGAATCACCCCTAAAACCTTTAAATCTGAAAGCATATATTGGAAGAGTCATTGTTTTTTCACATAGAGAACACATCTGATCTGCCTGCTCTTGAAGTTTTCCACTCATACTGCTAAAATGTAGAGTACTTACTTTACTAGTCTTTACTTCAGTTAAAAAAGATATATCTCCCCGGGTTGCAACTAGGTCAACGCCAAAAGAGCCAGCTGCTCTAATTACTGCAAAAGGCTTATCTGAAATTTTTAGATAATTATCTTTTTCAATTGCCGAGCAGGTCTTAGTGATTTTTCTAAGAATTCTATTTTCTCCTTCAAGTATTGCTTTCAGTTCCCTTTCATATTGGCTGGCAGTCATGCAAAACTCTAATATACAAAGAAAGGTTATAATGTTTAGGGGCAAAAAAAGCAAAAAAATTGTAACGAGGTGATAACACGGGTAAAGAAGTAGTAGTAAAAGAAGCAATGAAAACGAATCTAGCAATCGTAACGCCAGATACAAGTGTTCTTGATGCAGCAAAAATTATGAAAAAAAGAAAAATAGGAAATGTAATTGTTGTAAAAAACAATCGACCAGTTGGAATTTTAACTGAAAGTGATATTTTAAAAAAGATTGTAGCTGAAGCAAAAAAACCAGATGAAACAACTGTTGCTGAAGTAATGAGTACACCTGTGATGATTGCCGATCCCTATATTTCATTAGAGGAAGCAATGAACATAATGGGCAAATGCAATGTTAGAAGGCTTCCAGTTACTGAAAACGATAAACTAATTGGAATTATTACTCAGAGAGATATATCAAAAATATCGCCAATTCTTCATGAAATCTCTAGAGAATGGTACGATATAAAAACTAGAGATGAAACTTATTATAAAAAACAGATTTTCTCAGGTAAATGCGAAGACTGCGGAACTCTTTCAGCTAACTTAAAAAACATTGATGGAAGACTTTTATGTGAAGACTGCATAGATGCACTTGAATATGAATAAAAAAATAATTTTTTTATTTT
>CAZKQS010000002.1:0-300 GCA_964554985.1 uncultured Thermoplasmatales archaeon
TGGGGCAATATTAATTACAATACCCCTTTGGATTACTAGATTTTTATATTATATCTTTGGAATAAGACTCTTTGAATTTTTTATAACAAACAATCTTGCGCTTGAGTGGTATTATTTTATTATAAATGCAATTCCAGTAAGCATTGCCTTTTTGATATTTGGAATTATAATTACTAATATAAAAATGCAAAAAAAGTATGTTTTGTATTCTTTAATTATTGTTTTTACAGCGGTTTCTTTTATTCCAATATATAAAATAACTGGCCTTGATATTAATACAGATTTATTCATCTTTTTTAG
>CAZKQS010000002.1:310-27983 GCA_964554985.1 uncultured Thermoplasmatales archaeon
AAATATTTGATTTCTTATTTCTTTGTATTTTTAGGTTTTATCCTACTTTCTAAAGAAAAATACCTAGAATAAGAAAAAAATCTTTAATTTTTTTACAAAAATGTAAATATGAAACAGTTTATTTTAACTTGAGATATATGTTTGAGGATTGGAGTGTAAAAAAGATATATGCTATCTTTGGTCTTATTCTCTTAATTATTGCATCATTACAAGTTTATATGTTTCTTACAGTTCCAAATGAACTTGTACATTTTGGGCTTTTATTTGCAGCCTTGTTTGTTGCACTCCTCTTGTTTCATTCAGTAAATATTAAACTCAAAGGAAAAAAAAGAAAATAGGTTGATTTGTATGTTTGAAAATAGATCTGAAAAACAACAAATAATTATCTATGCAGTTATTGCTCTGATAATAACTTTAGTATTATCTATATATCACTTCTATACTTTTAAAGGAATTTTTGCAAATCCCTATGTAATTATTTTATTTGCTAATATTGAGTTTTTCATATTTTTTTATATTATATATATGCCCTTGAAAGTCAAAAGATCAAGGCAGAAAGAAGAAGAAAAAGAGAAATGACATTTTTTCCAACAAATATTTTCAAATAATACTAATATATAACAAATTTTGATGACAGATCATAATCCAGAGGTAATGGAAGTTAAAAATATAGATGATGCTAAAAAAGAAATTAAAAAAATTAAGAGTGACAAATATAGTATCGACATAATGGCACCTAAGGCAGTAACTAAAGTAATAAAACTAAAAAATGTAACCCTGCAAGATGCAATTATCATTAAACAAGACATGCTTTCAATTGGTGGAGAAGTCGCTGTTCCTAGAAACACTTTTGAATTAAAAGAAGAAAAAGCTGATATTTTAGTTATTGGTAATATTTCTCAGCATCTACTTTTAATAAAAAAACTTAATAGACACTATCCTAGAATCAAAAAAATTGCAAAAGATCTTGAATTAATTTTAAAGGAATATATATGAAACTTTTTGATTATGATCTAAAACAAAAAACTTTGATTATGGGTATTTTAAATGTTACACCGGACAGTTTTTCTGATGGTGGAAAATATAACTCAATTAGTCTAGCCGTAAAACATGCTAAAAAAATGGTAGATGATGGTGCTGATATTATTGATATCGGCGGTGAATCAACTAGGCCGGGTGCTAAAAAAATATCTAAAGAAACTGAATTAAAAAGAATTCTTCCTGTTATAAAAAAACTTTCAAAAGAAATTGATATACCAATTTCAGTTGATACATATAAATCTGAAGTTGCAGAAAAGTGTATTAATGCTGGAGCCTCTATGATAAATGATATAACTGCTTTGAGAGAAGATGAAAAACTAGCAAGTATAGTAAAAAGATACAAGGTTCCAATTTGTCTTATGCATATGTTAGGTACACCAGAAAATATGCAAAAGAATCCTGTTTATTCCAATGTTATAAATGAAATAAAAGACTTTTTAAAAAAAAGATGTGAATATGCAACTAAAAAAGGAATTTCTAAAGATAAAATAATCATTGATCCAGGTATTGGTTTTGGAAAAAGAACAGGCAGTGGAATTGAAGATAATTGCACTATTTTAGCAAATATCTCAGAATTTAAAAAACTAGGATACCCTGTTCTTAGTGGTGCATCTAGAAAAACATTTCTTGGTAATATTTCAGGTAAAAATAAACTAAAACCAATTGATAGACTTCAAGAAAGTATTGCTACAGCATGTATCTTATCTTATAACGGTGCAGATATAGTAAGAGTTCATGATGTAAAAGAAACTAGAAGGGCTCTTGATGTTATTGAATGCATAAATCACAACAAATAATTTCATTTAGTGGTCTATTGTATAGAAATACTTATATACTTATAAATTAATAAATAAATAAAAATTGGAGGATTATACCATATGAAAAAAAATACTCAAAAAATATTTGCTGTTGCAATTATAGCTTTTTTTATACTTTTATCTTTAACCCCTGCAACATCTGCAACAAAAGAAAAAAAACTTGATTTAATAAAAGTTGAAGTTACAGATTACTTAGCTGATGGAACAACTGAAAAAAGAGACGTATTTTTAGAAAAAACTGAAATAAAAGATTTGAAAAATAAGATTCTTTCAGCTGAAACTATATCTGAAAAACTTGAAGTACTAAAAAATTTTAATCTTGTATCTGAAGAAAAAAGTGCTATGGATTGGTTTAAAGGAATGCTTAATCTAGCAGATAAACTTGGTATAAGAGAAAAAAATTATCTTACAAGAACAAAAATCAAGCTACCATTTATGATAAGTGCACTAAACGATGTTAGTTCAATATCTGTAGTAGGCGGTTCAAAACGTATTGGTTTAACACCTATATTTAAGTTAATAAAAGCAATTTTTGATTTGGACCAAGTTACAAGAGCAGATCTTTTAGTTACTCAAACTGGTTTAGTTAACATCTTAGATACAAAAAACATTCTTAGTAAAAACACTATGATAAATCTACTCGGGTTTACTGGCCACATCGGTTTTGTTGGAACAGGTATTAAAGTTCCATTCTTGATGCACATATACACAGGATACTCAGCATTGTCCTTTGGCATGGGACTTGGTTTTAGAATTAAAAGGTCAAACCTAAAAGATGTAGACTTACCAGAGTTACCATAAAAAAATAGATAAGAAAAAAATTATTTCTTTATTTTATTTTTACTTTTTTTGATTCTTTCTTTGGTCTTGGTTCTAGTTTTGGAAGGGATAAATTTAGTACACCATCTTCAAGTTCTGCATCGACATTATCTGTTTTTAGTTCTTCAGGTAGTTCTAGACATCTATAAAAAGAAGTTGTGCTTCTCTCACGTCTGAGATAGTTTTTTCCTTTATCTTCATCCGAATCTTCGTGTTCAGCTGAAATTTCTATTGTGTTTGGTGTAACTTCTATATTTATGTCTTCTTTAGGTATCCCTGGCATTTCAACGTTCATTTCGTATTTATCGCCGTGATCCTCTATATCCATCAGCGGAGTTCTTTCTCTTATTGCTGTTGCTGGATTAAAGAACAGATCATCAAAGTTTGATCTGAACTGATCAAACAATCTGTCAAAGTCTGTCCATAGATCAGTTGGTCTCTTTCTTTCAGCTATTTCTTCATTTCCTTTATCTCTTACAGCAAGTTTATTTTTCTTATTTTTTCCAAATGCCATAGTTTTTTTGCCTCCTTTTCACCTTTTAGGTACTATAATTATGTATATGGTCTTCTATAAAAAGTTTTCGGTGAAAGTTTGCAAATGTGTTATCCCGAAATTACTTCCTTCGAGAAAATAAAGTAACTGATTTAATAAAAAGAGATCATTAGTAGAAAAAACCATTAAGTATAACTAGATTCAAACTTTATGATTCATATGAATGATCCAGTATGTCCACTAGATTACAGATATGGAAGAAAAGAACTAAAAAAAATATTTAGTGAAAAAAATAAACTACAATACTTGCTAGATGTAGAAGCAGCTCTAGCAAGAGCTCATGCAAAAGTAGGAAACATAGATAAAAAAGATGCAGAGGAAATAACAAAAAAAGCAAATACAAAATATGTAAAAGTTGAACGGGTAAAAGAAATTGAAAAAGAAACAAAACACGATATAATGTCAGTAACTAAGGCTCTTGCCGAACAATGCAAAGGAAATTCAGGTAAATATATACATTTAGGTGCAACTAGCTATGATATAGTTGACACTGCAAATGCACTCCAGTTTAATGATTCAACAGATTTTATTCAAAAAGGATTAAAAGAACTTAGAAAAACATTTTTAAATTTAGCTAAAAAACATAAAAAAACAGTAATGACCGGAAGAACACATGGACAGCATACGATACCCATAACATTTGGCCTAAAAATGGCTGGATACGCAATGGAGATAGACAGGCACCTTGAGCGCATGCATCAATGTAAAAGTAGACTTCTAGTTGGTAAACTTTCAGGAGCTGTTGGAACAGGTGCAGCCCTAGGACCAAAAGCACTAAAGATACAAGAAGAAATGCTAAAAGAATTAAAACTAGGAACTGAAGATGTATCAACTCAAATTGTTTGTAGAGATAGATACAATGAACTAATGGCAGTTCTATCAAATATTGCAACTAGTCTTGAAAAAATTGCAACTGAAATTAGAAATTTACAAAGAGATGAAATAAAGGAAGCATCTGAAGCATTTGAGTCAAAAAAACAGGTTGGCTCTTCAACAATGCCACATAAGAAAAACCCTATCACATGTGAACAAATTTGCGGGCTTGCTAGAATTGTACGTGGATTTTTGACTCCAACTTATGAAAACGCAATACAGTGGCATGAAAGAGATCTTTGTAACTCATCAAGTGAAAGATTTATTATTCCACACAGTTTGATTCTTACTGATTGGATCATTTATAAAACAAATGATGTCTTCAAAAACCTAAAAGTAATCCCTGAAAACATGAAAAAAAACCTTGAACTATCAAAAGGCTTACCTATGGCTGAATCACTTATGACAACACTTATTTCTAAAGGGATGGGCAGAGGAGAAGCACATGAACTAATGAGAAAAACAGCCCTAAAGGCTGCAAAACAAGGAAAAACACTTAAAGAAGTATTTTTGAAAGAAAACAAAAAACTCAAACTATTAAGTGAAAAGGAGATAGATCAATCTCTTAATCCAAAAAACTACCTAGGCGCAACCGAAAAAATTATTGATAGAGTTATTAAAAAGTTAAGTAGATAATTTATCAACATTTTAAGTAATAACACTCGCTGTACCGTTATAACAAATACCTGATATTGCAATCCTCTTATACAACAGAAACTCACTAAAGGGCCTATGTAAATCAAATCTATAAAAATAAAAATCTCCAGTAAAATTTTTAATTGAGCAGACAAATGGTTTGTTTATAATAATATCATAATCAAAATAAGGTATAAACCATGCCATATGTAAATATGAAAAAGTGATTCTTCTAAGTCTTTGATTGGAATAAGTAATATTAAAAGAGATATCCTCTACATTAACAGTTTTTCTTCTAGTAAAAATACGATTGTTACTTTCCAAAATATCTTTAATTTTCCTTATTTGAACATTGTTTCCACCAGTAAACTTGATATCAACACAATCTTTAGCATAAGGAAAAGTGGTAATTAAAAGAATTTCTTCTGTTTTATCTTGATTTAAGTTTAATATTTTATCAGTTTTATTGATATTTAACTCTAAAGCATCTGTAGGAATTATTGTTAATAAAAATATAATTAAGATAGTTAAACAAATTAACCTTTTTTTCATCTCTATCACGTTTTATCATATCATATTAAATTTTAAAATTCTAAATATTTTTTGGAAGAGTATGAATTGTTCGAAATAACAATTTTCATTGATTTTACCTTTTGAAGTAGTTCCTTTCACTTCAACTTTGATTTGTTTCCAATCACTTTCAACTCCCCACTGATCTCTTGCAACTACATTTACATATTTTGTACCCTTTGATGAAAATTTGTGATTACAATCTATAGTTATCTTATTAGACATAAATATTTGAGTTTCTAATTTAGTCCATGTATCAATATTATAATCATTATCCCAGTCAAAACCTGCCTGCACATAATCACGATATTCGTAAATATTTGATGAATATATCTTATCTAAATCTACAACATCTACTGAAAAGGTTATGTCTCTATCTTTATTTGCCTCATAATGATCCTTTTTAGGATTGCATGTTGGAGCTACTTCTGAAAAGGTAATAGAATCTTCTGTCATTTGGGATATTAAAATCAGATTATAAATAAATCTTCTAGCATTACGTACATATCTATCTTTATAAAGGCTCACAACAATTTTTCCAAGATTTTTAAATGGCTCGTCTACCCAATCAGGATGATCCTGGGCTAGTTCACACCATGCTATGTAATACCAGCAGGGCATTAAAAAAGGCCAAAAAAGCAACATAGTTATAAAAGCTGCAATGTAATTTCCCCATAAAGGAAATATTTGTTTAATAGGATCGGCCCACCTCCTAGAAAACTCTCCAATCTTTTTTACCCTCATAGATATCTTAGAGTATTCTTCCTCATCGATTTCGTTTGATTCTGATAACTCTGCAGCTTGACTTGCTTTTTCATCATAAAGTTCAATAAAATTATCAAGATTATCTTCAGTCATAATCAAATCTTGAAAATCCTCTAAAAAATAATCATTCCTTAAACTTTGAATATCTTGGATTATTCTTTGAACACTAAATGTTTTTTCAACATCAAAAAAGTCCTCTGCAAGCTGTAAGTTTTGAAAATCAGAGTATATAAAATCAATTATTAAGCCTTTATTGTAATAAAAAGCATCTAAAAAATCATCGTCTTCAAGTAGATCATATAAAAATTCTAATAAAAAAATTATCCAATCTGGATTCATATTAGACGTAAGTTCGTAAAAATTATTAAAAGATTCAAATTCATAATCTTTTTTTGATTGTTTATCAAAATTCTCGACTTTTTCTTTACCTGAAATAGGAATCACAGTTACTTGAAAAATCAGGATAAATATCACAATAAAACTTATCCCAATTTTTGTAATTCTTTTAGTTAACATTATTTACACCTTAAAAAAAATAAAAAAGAGTAGTAGGTTTATGGTTGATTTATAACATTGATATTTTTTTGTCCAAGAAATCTTTGTATAAAGTTGTTTATCAAAGATAACTTTTCCAAAATCGATGAAAAAGGCAATATTTTACTTTTCCCGTTGGTAACATCTACCTCTATTTTATTTGACCATTCACCTGTAGCGCCCCAGTTGTCCCTTGGTAAATATCTCACAACATACTTACCTTTTTTTGTAAATTTATGGCTTGTTTTAATCAAAGTATTTTCACCATAGTTGTTATTTAATTTTGTCCATTCATCTACTTCTTTGTCTCCATTCCAGTCCCAACCAACCTGAATATAATCTCTATACATTTTGATGCCATTATCACTAATTTTATCTCTATCTACAACTTTTGCACTAAAATCAACGTTTGTATTAACTTTTGCACTAGATTTACCAAAAATTGACAGGGCAGTTGGTGCTGTTTCCCCAGTTTTGTAATTATCACTTGACCATATTTCTGTAATAATTATAATTTCAAGCACTTCTTCAAAAGCTTGTCCAAGGTATCCTCCATTAATTGCATATATAAGCATCGCTGGAGGACCAATAACTATCAGACCATAAATACCTAAAACTCTTTTTATATCATCTAATTCTTCTCTAAGTTCTTCTTCTTGCTCATATGCATCAGCACAGCCCTCAATCAAAACTAGATATGCAATAATCGGCCCGAATAATATTATTGTAATATAATTAGCTAGAAATAATCCGCCAGGCAATAATGATAAAGGTATGGCATAAATATGTGCAATAGATCTTATTATATAAGCAATGATCTCAATCAAAGGATGTAAACCAGATGCATCTTCCATACCTGCTGTATATAAAAACTCTAAAAATTCCCCAGTTTCTTCTGAACCTGTATCATTTAGTTCATCATATGTATCTGGTACCTCTAATAATTCCTGTACATAATTTAAGATATTCTCTCCTTCAGCGTTTTTTATTCTCTGTCTTAAAGTATTGGTATCAAATGTTTCTTTAACATGGAAAAAATCTTCTATCATTTCCTTTCCATTAGGAAACTTATTTTCTATTTCATCTATTATATCTATACCTGCCTGTAAAAACTCTTCAATAAACTCATCATCTTTGAAAAGATCCCACAGAAAATCTATTAGATCTACATTTGTGTTTAATGGTTCTGTTCCAAGGTATTGATCTATAACTTCTTTTTGGTTAATTATCCCCTGATTTTCGCCTATAATTTCAACAGCCTTTTTTTGACTTATAGGAATTGCAATTGTAGATGAAGATATAATGATCAATGCTACAAAAAATGCGATTCCTATTCCAATTTTTGTTTTTTTCATTTTATTTCCTCCTTTATAAATACTTTAAAAAATATTTAAATCTAAAATTTTATATAACAACTTGAAAAAATTGTTTACAATCAGAAAATGATTATTTTCAATATCTATTTTATCAATTTTTTTATTTTTTGTAGAAATTATTTTAAAATTTACTTCAGCTTCTTTATCTTCACCCCAGATAATATTGTTATGAGAAGGAGAGAAAGTATAATTTTCAGGTAAGGAACTCTGATCACAAGTTATAGTAATCAAAAAAGGACGTTTTTCCCACTGGATGCAATAATATCCGTTACTATCTGTAAAATCATATTTACTTACGACTTCACCGGGAAATTTACCTATCTTCCCAACTTTAATCCCCTCAACAGGTTTATTATTTGATTTAAACTTAACATATCCATGCACTTTGTAATTATCTTTGTTACTTTGTTTTTCATCTTTTCTTTTTGATTTTTTTAAGAGTTCAAAATCTTTTTGAATTATAAAATTGCCGTATTCTCCAACTCCAACAATATTTTTTTTTATTGTTTGAAATCCTTCTTTTGATACATTTATTCGATATCCTTCTCCATTACCATCATCAACATAGGGTATATCAACATTAGAAAATTCATAGTAGCCATTTGAAGAAGTAGTTGTTCTTCTTGTATCTTCCAAAAAAGCTTCAAGTTTTACCTTTGCACTGGCAATTGCATTACCTGATGAATCTTTGACATATCCATATATTTCTCCAGATCCAGGTGGTGCAAGCCATAAATCAATTTTATGATTTTGATTATTACCACAAAAACCAATAGCATTACATTGTAAACCCTGTTTAAAAGCTTCTAACCTATAAATATCAGTTGGAGCAAGAAGGCAATCTTCAAATAAAAAAGCACCATCTGAATCTGTTTTAACCTGATTAGCATATCCACCAAAAAATCCTCTCAATTCTACTTTTACTCCTTCTAAAGGCGTATTTGATGGATAACTATAGACAAAACCTGAAACACTTTTACCAGATAGTGAAGTCCAGTTTTTTGATAAACCTGATTCTTTAGATTTATCTTTATAAGCAATTAAATCGATTTTCCTAATAGGTTCATCTTTTGTTAAAATCAAAACAATTTGATTTTCGATCAATTTACCAGGTTCTTTTATTATATATTCTCCTTTTGAAACAAAGATAGGTATACGACGCTGAGGAGCATAATATATAAGTTCATAATATCCATCTTGATTAGAATAACATTCAGGTCCTTTTGGGATAGTTCTAAAAAGTACATCTTCTAATGGTTCTCCACTATTTTTTAGTTTTACATAACCATATAATTTATACTCTTCAATAATAGCGTTCAAGTCATTTGCCTTTCTTGTTTTTGATATCTTAAAACCCAAAGCAGTTAAATTCGTAAGTAAAAACAAAAAAATTAGGATCAAAGCAATAATCATTTTTCTTTTCATAATTTTTACCCCATTGATTTTTCCACTCAAAAATCAACAGATAAAATTTGTAAAGAAATTATTTAAGCTTTATAGACCAAAAAACGTAATTTAAAAAGATTTTAGGCTCGCCAAGGTATTGGAAAAACTTCGTAGAATTTCTCTAAAATATAATCAATTTCTGATAAAGAGACACGGCGTTTTTTTTCTGGAAAACCATATTTAGAATAATAATCAAGAGCCTCTGAGATTATATCTAAAATAAATTTTTCCTTTAATTGTCCTTTATATGTTAATGCTAAGCTGTATATTCTATCAGGATCACTTAGTCTGATCAAGTTTTCATTTGTTTTTGGAGAGTACTCAATTATAACAGGTGAAGAAATCTTTTTTATTTCATTACCCTCTATTGGAACTGGCTCAATAATATTCATATCTTTTAATTTT
This sequence comes from uncultured Thermoplasmatales archaeon, assembly GCA_964554985.1. Classification (GTDB taxonomy): domain Archaea; phylum Thermoplasmatota; class E2; order DHVEG-1; family DHVEG-1; genus CAYZTD01. Next base: position 10,147 of record CAZKQS010000002.1, read on the forward strand.
TTAACATGAGAATTTATTGTGTTGGGATGCCTTTCAATTTCTTTACTTATCTCTGAAACCGTTGTGTTTACTCTAAATAACATAAACATAACTATACTTCTATAGGTCTCCTTTTGAAACAAACTAATTATTTTTTTGTCTTTTCTCCCTATTTTACCTCTAATAAAATAGCTATTGTATCTATTTGTTTTTTCAATAACAAGTAATTCTCTTTTTTCAAAAAAATTAAGATGATATTTCAGAGTCGAGCGAGGAATATCTAGTTCTCTTGATATTTTCCTTTCATGATAACCAGGTTTTTCTAATATTAGTCTATAGATGTTTCTTCTAGTTTCAAATTCCAGTATTTTTTCTCTTGATATCATGTCTTTATCAGTTATTTAAGAATAAAATTAAGTATAAATTCTATGTAACAATAATAACAAAAACCAAGTAATATGTTATTTTGAATATAATTCTTTAATAAATATAACTTTTATTTATAAAGTGTTAAAATAATAACAGATTTTTGATTAACAACATCGAAATAACAATAAATAAGATATGCATTCTCCTATTTTATATGGATAAAGTAGAAATCATTAAGAGAAACACCGAGGAGATCGTTAAACTAGATGAACTAAAAGAAGTACTTAAAAAAGAAAAACCTAAGGCATATATTGGTTTTGAACCAAGCGGTACAGTTCATCTTGGTTGGAAGATCTGTACAAACAAAATAAAGGATTTTCTAGACGCTGGTTTTGATTTTACAGTACTTTTAGCTGATTGGCACGCATATATTAATGATAAATTAGGTGGAGATATTGAAAAAATAAAACTTTGTGGTAAATACATGGAAGACTGTTTTGCTGCAATGGGCATAGATGCGTCTGCATTATCATTTGTATATGCAAGTGAATATGTAGGCGACCCAGATTACTGGGAAACAGTTCTTAGAACCTCTAAAGCAACATCAGTCAAGCGTGTGAAGCGTGCAATGGATATAATGGGAAGAACTGAAGATGAAGCAGAAAAAGATCTATCAAAGCTGTTTTATCCAGCTATGCAGGTGTCTGATATTTTTTATTTAGACCTCGATGTCGCATATGGAGGTATGGACCAACGACATGCACATATGCTAGCTAGGGATGTCTCAAAGAAACTAGATAGAAAACCTCCTGTAGCAGTACATACTCCACTACTTACAGGTCTTCAAGCAGGAGGGCGAATGAATCCAACTGAAGTAAAAATGAGTAAAAGTAAACCTGACTCAATGATATCTATCCATGATTCAACTAAAGCAATTAAAAGAAAGGTTAAAAAAGCATATTGCCCTGAGAAAATTGTTGAGAAAAACCCAATTTTAGAGATGTGTAAATATGTAATATTTCCAGAGTTGAACGGTGAAGCATTCATAATTAAAAGACCTGAGAAATGGGGTGGAAACCTAGAGTTTAAAACATATGAAGAACTAGAAGAATCTTTCAAAAAAGATTTACATCCACTTGATTTAAAAAATTCTACAGCTGAATACCTTGATAGAATAGTTGAACCAATTAGAAAATATTTTGAGAAAAATCCAGATAACTTTGAAAAGATGAAAAAACTAAATATTATTAATATCGAAGAGTAGGATATTTTAATTCAATTATTTTTTCTGATATCTTAAGGGAGACATATAACCCAACTAATGACGCAATTATAAAAAGGCTTAAAAAAAATCCAGGATAATCGATATTACTCCATATATATCCACCTATCACTGCAAAAGGAGATAAAAGTACAAATAGAATTATTGTAACACTATATAATAACATTATATCTGATTTTTTTCCGACATATTTAACTCCAAGAGGAATAGATAAGCTGGCACTTACAATAAAAGAAAAAATCAAAAGCCACAATACGAAAAGTAGATTTTCAAATCCCATAAAGATACTTACAAAGAAAATAAAAGGAATAGCTGTTACAAAACACAAAAGTAAAGAACTTACTTTTCCAAAGATCAAAGTTTTACTATCTATTGGATTGTATCTAATTATCCACATGGTTTTTTCTTCATTTAAAAATAGACTGAGTGATGGAAAAACAGAGGTATAGATTACTACGATTATTACACCCATTAAAATAAAGAGTGCTGGCAGAAACTCTTCATATAAGGCTTGAAGATTTGTAGGTATTAAAAGTTCTGGACCATAAACATATAGGTAACCAGTGAAAAAACCAGTCGCAGCTGAAGTTGAAACAAAACTTAAAAAAAGTTTATTTCTCCATAAAATTGTTGTTTCTTTGTTAAATAAAGCTTTTATTTTATTTCTCACCTTGATCTGTGCTTTATCATTTACTCTTGTTTTTCTCCTAATGTTCTGATAAGAAGAAAGCGAATGTTTCAAGCTCCATATTAGATGAAAGAGTGCTAATGGTGTTGTTAGAACTATAAACAATGGCTTTTGTGAAAGGAAAATTGATAGAACTAAAATAATTGAAGGGGTAAGTCTAAGTCTATTTTCTGAAAAAAAGTTTAGACATAAAGTTGAACCGATTAGTATTCCAGAGATAACAATGATATTTGCATATATATATTCAAGTGGGTAGTAGATATCTATTGGAAATATCGCTAAAAAAAGTATAAACAAAGTTGAAAGTGAGAGCCAAATAAATAAATTAGTTAGAAAAACAGATAAAAAAATCTCAGAAATAGTCTTTTTTTGTTTTACTTGTGTTGATAATGCATATGTTACTTCCCCTGGTTTTACAAAATATTTATGTATATCAACACCTGATTTTGCAATAAAAACAAAAAATATCATAAAATAGACATCATTAAGGCTTATGTTTAGAGGAGTATCGATTATTTGAAGATAAAAAGTTAGAAATGAAAACATTAAAACAGAAAAAATCATAATAAGCGTGAAAAATAGATATAGAATCGGTGTTTCTTTTATTTTTTTAAATAGTTCTCGTTTGATATTGAGAAGTATTATCTTTGTTGTTTCAAACATTTTTTAACCTGTTTTCAAAATATGCTTCTTCCATACTTCCATATTTTTCCATTAATTCTTCTACCTTATCAAATAATGTTACTTTCCCTTTCTCAATTATATATACATAATTAGCAACTGATTCAACAAGTTTTGTTGAGTGGGTAGCAATTATTGTTGTTCCCTTCTGTGTTTTTATAAATTCTTGTATCTTTTTTGATGTAAGTGGGTCAAGGCCATATACCGGTTCATCGAGAAGTAGATTTGATGGATCGTGCATTATTGCTGAGGTAATTGAAATTTTTTGTTTCATTCCTTTTGAGTATGATCCAATCTCATAATCTAAGGAATCGTTTATTCCAATGTTTTCTGTGATTTCATTGATTTTTATTTCAGCGTCTTTTAGTTTTCTTAAACTTGCTATATAAAATAAGAATTCTCTACCTGTAAGCCTATCATACATCTCTGGCATTTCAGGTAAATATCCAATTCTTTCTCTTGCTTTTATTGATTCTTTTACTATAGAGCATCCATCAATTTTTACTATTCCCCTGTTATATGTTAGAATTCCAGTACATATCTTTAAAAGAGTAGATTTTCCGGCTCCATTTTCACCCATTATAGCAAATACTTTTGAATCATCAAAATCAAAACTTACATTATTTAAAGCAGTGATTTTACCATAGGTTTTTGTTAGATTTTTTATTGTTATCATTGGCTTCAGCTAGATTGGGTAAAAGACAAATTGTTTTAAAGGTTGTGAATGTATTTTTATTTTTTATGTTGTAATTTCAAATTAAGAACAATATATTAAACACAAGATTGGTTTAGATTTTTTTAAACTCTATCTCTGAACCATCAATTGTAAGATTCAAGGTATCTTTTTCTTTAGAAAATCTGTAACCATAAATATAAGATAACTCCTCTGTACAGTTGATGTATAACTTTGAATCTGAAATATTCCAATTTCCGCTTATTCCACCAAATGTGCCCTTTCCAGTTAATAAAAATGAGTACCTTCCACCCTCCCCAATAATAAAGTTATTAATATCAGGATTTTCAGTTTCCCATATGCCGACAAAGTCATATTTAGTACTATTTTGAATGCTACTTGATTTTTCACCTAAAAAATTAGCAAAACCTCCAAATTTTATAACAAAAAGCCAAGACCCTAGTAGTAAAACAATTAACAGAATGATACCTGCAAGAATCCATATTTTTTTCATATGTTGTGTTGTATCATTCTAATAATTATAATATTTTTTAAAAATAGCTTTAAATCAAAAATATTAATCATCCAATAGAAAATAATTCTAAATTAAAGATAAGGGCGACCAAAAGTTTTATATCTATAACAACGATTAACGGCCGTTAATCATTTATTTATAAGGGTAGTAAAATATTATAAATATAGAAATATTTAAAAACTACATAATATTAGTAAATAAATGGTATTTAGGGAGAAGTAAAAGATGAGAGTAAATTTTAAAAAAATTATGTGTCTAATGCTGGTAACATTCTTTTTAATTTCAACAACTAACTCAATTGCAAAAAATATTACAAAAAATTCATTAGAGGAATCCAAAGAAAAAACTCTTATAAAAAATATTATAACATCTTCAGAAGAAATCGAAGATTATGACGAATTATTAAACACAGAAATAACGTTAAAAATAATTGAGATTAGAGCCTTTGACGAAATTGATTTATTTAAAAGCCCTGATTTTTATGTAAAGGTTTTTATCAACGATAAAGAATTTGAAAGCCCGGTTTGGAAGAACCAAAATTATGTAAAAAATCCGAACTGCTCATGGACTGTTGATGTACCAGATAATATTGAAACAGTAGACATCAAAATACAACTTTGGGATAAAAATATTGGAAAAGACACTCTTTGCGATATAAACAGAGACTATGGATTTTTCTCTGATGCAAAGGAGATAAATTTGATATATAGTATAAAAACCGGCCACTGGTTTGGAGATGATAAAGTAAACCATTACCCAGATTGGGATGACCGAGGAGACTCAAGTGGATACAAAAGAGCTTGTGGATGTGATGATGGATCTATATATCAAAATGACTTAGATTGTGAACTCTGGTTTGATATAACTCAAAACGATTTTGATAATGATACAATCACATACTGGATGGAAAAAAATGTTTACAAAACAGATCCAAAGGTAAGTGATATCGGAAAAGATTATGATAACGATGGCGTTCCGATAGAATGGGAATATAAATGGGGACACATCGCACAATATAATAGTAGAGAAAACAAATGGATTGAAGGATTCATATATGATCCATTCACATGGGAGAATCATTCAAGTTTTGACCCAGATGAAGATGGTCTAGACAATATAGAAGAATACAAAGCAGAAAAAGAAGGTTTCAGAACTGATCCACATAGAAAGGATATACTACTTGAAATCGATCAAATGAAGGAAGGTCCAAATGGCGAAGGAGCTCTAATTCCAGAACTTTCAAAGGACTTACTTTGGGATTCATATGGCAGACATAATATTGTTTTTCAAATAGATGATCAAGGCAGAGTAATACCATTTGAAGAAAGTACATCTGGTTGGAAAGGACCAGGTCTGCAAAATATTTATTTTAAACATTTTATGAATGAAAACGAAAGCTACTGGAGAAGAGGAGCATTTCATTATGCGCCAATTATCTACAAAAGTGAAGACCATCCAGGTAATATGTGGATGAGTATAGTAGGAGAATGGGATGGTTCATACAATTTTTCAGAAGAACGCAATAATAATGCATCTGTATATGGAGACTGCTTCCAAGTTTCAACCTGCAACCATGAAAAACTAACATCAAGAAAAGCACTACTTTTTTTATTAACTCATAAGACTCTTGACAAAGAAAAACAAAGAGCAATAGCTTATGCAAGTGCGATGATGCATGAAACAGGACATGTTTTAGGTATATTCCATGATAATGCTGAAGGATGTGACAACCGTAATGCAGTTAGGCCATGGCAGCCATTATTTTGGGTATATTTTAGATACCACAGTTGTATGAACTATGCATGGATGTATCAATTTGTTGATTACTCAGATGGATCAAATGGAAAATATGATAAAGATGACTGGGAAAACATTGATTTAACATTGTTTCAGAAAGAAAGAAATCCTTATTACAATGAATAAAAACAATCTATAAAAATCAATAGAAATGTTTTAAACCGAGTAGAAAATGTATCTATCATATGAAGAAAAAAATTGTTGCAGTTATTTGGAATGATGTATTAGAATATGGGGAAGAAGAACTAAAAAAAGAAAATTTTTCACTAGCAAAAACAGTACAAACAGGTATTTTGTATGACGAAGATAATGAAAAAATAAGACTTGTCCATAGTCTTAGTCTCGATAATGAAGAACATGATTTTGTAGTAATTCCTAAATCACTAATAATTAATCAAAATACTCTCGGAATTTTTGATACAAAAGCAAATAAAATTTCAGCTAAATAGAGTAATTGCATTTGTAGCATTTATTTGTGTGAATGCAGAGTAACTCTCCACAATTTGGACATCTATATTTTTCACTTTGTTTTTTAAGGAATTTTTCCAATCCATAATCTTTTATTTCTTTTAAATTTTCTATCATACTCATTTTATATTTTTCTCTATACTTATCATCAAGTTTTTTTAGATATGTACAAGGAAAATCATCGCATTCATAGCAAAATTGAATTTCATTTTTTGAAAGTTTTTTACAATACTTTTTAATAAATGAACAATTCTTATTACTTTGATTGCAACCCGGGCATTTCATTTTCCTTTTTGTGCCACTCATCGTATACCCAAAATATCCTATACATACCGCACAGTTCATTCCACAGGGTGCAATTAGCTCTTTTTGGATCATTCAAACAATTATTGAATTGATACTCTAAAATTAATAGTTTGTCTTTGTTTAATTTGTTTTACTATGGCTATTTTAAAAAAATAAATTTTTTTCTGAATAAATACGTCGAAAAAAATAGAATACCTTATCTCAAAACAAAGTGGTTTAGTAATAAATAAAATCTAATATCCTCTGTTAATCTACTTAACAGATAAATCATCTACAAAAAGACCAACTTGTCTTTTTTTAGAATTCTTATAGATTATTTTTTGATTCTTTCTCGATTTGACCATTTTTTTTAGTCTTTGAGTTACATCTTCCATTGTTTATCACCTCCGATATCAATGTTAATTATTTTTTATTAAAAATAAGAAGAAATCATCGATGTTTGAGCGTTTCTTATATTAGATCAATACAAAATTAGTTTCAAACAATCGATAGTTGTGTTTATGTGTTTTGTATTTTCTTTACGTTTGTTGCTCTTTGGCCTTTTTCTGATTCTTCGGTTTCGAATTCGACTTCATCTCCTTCGTTAAGACTTGTTTCTTCTGGAATGGCTGATCTGTGGACAAAGACATCTGTTCCATCTTCACCTTCTATAAAGCCGTATCCTTTCATGGAATTATACCATTTTACATTTCCTTTCATTTGTGTGTCACCTCCTTAGACTATTAAGTCTAGATTGGTAAAAAGAGTAAATAATAAAAAATCCTTAAAAAATCGTAAAAAACGAAATTGTAATAACTTTATTTTTATTCTTTTCTATACTCTTATACACACTATTGCCTTAAATAGTTATGCATTCTAGATTTTTTACCCAAAAAACTTTCCTAGCATTAAAATATAAATACTAGAAAACACATATTAACACGTATTAATACGTATAAAGGTGTTAATATGAAAAAAGTAACAAAAATTGGATTTATGATATTTGCAGTAGGTTTGATTCTTCTTTTTTTCTACGGAATTTACGAAGGTTTTCAAAAAATATCACTCGAAAAACTAGATTTTTTGGGTACATCAATATTAATAATAACACTAATAGGCCTAGGCATACTTTTTATATCAATAATATTTGAGCAACAAGAAGGAAAAAAGAAAATGAAAAACGAAATTAAAAAGGAGGATTTAGAACCATGATAGTTGTAAATACAGATTTTGTACCGGGTAAAGAAATAAAAGAAACAATTGATCTAGTAAGAGGAAACACAATTCAAGCAAAAAGTATCGGTAAAGACTTTAAAGCAGGGCTTAGACATATTGCAGGTGGGGAAATAAAGGAATACACAGAAATGCTTGCTGAAAGTAGAGAAGTAGCAATTAAAAGAATGGTTGATAAAGCTGAAAAACTTAGCGCAGATGCTGTAATAAATGTAAGATTCATGACATCCTCAATTATGGGTGGAGCTGCAGAAATCCTTTGTTATGGAACGGCTGTAAAATTAAAATAGAATAGTGATAAAATGAACTACTTTGGAATTATATTAGTTCTAATAGGAATTTGGTTTATAATATCTGGATATGTAGCTTTTAAAAAACCAAATTCCATATTTACAAAAATTCTAATAACACCTCTTAAAATTGGCCATAGAATAAAAGGATTGATAGCTACAACAAGTGGGATATTAATTATAATAATAGGATTATTATTTTACATTCAATAAAGAGGAAAAAAATGACAATTACAAATCATATTACAATAGCCGTAGGAACAATAATTACACTTATTGGAATTCTATCGATCTTTTTTCCGATAATTACTAAAATAATAAACTTACCGGGAAACGAAAGACTAAAATCAATTACTGCAATAATAACAGGAATAATTATCATAATAATCGGTTTATATTTTGTTTAGACCTAATTAGGAGAAATAAAAATGGTAAATAATCTATTACTATTATCAGGCATTGGAATGATGCTAGTTGGATTGATCATTCCAATTTATTACTGGAAAACAAAAAAAGTAAGAATAAAATTTTTTGCATATGGAGCAGTTGTATGGTTTATTGCATTTGTAGCTAAAGTTTTAATGGATCTAACAATATCTGGCTCGATTAGTTCCTATTTATTAAGCATAAGTTCAATATCTTATGCAATAGGATATGGAATATACGTTGGTCTAAGAACAGGTTTATTTGAAAGTGGTTTTACCTATATTTTTGCAATAAAGAAAAAACTACAAAATATCACTAAAAAACAAGCAATAGCGTTTGGAATTGGTTTTGGCTGTTTTGAAGCGTTTTTTATAGGTTTTTTTTCATTTATTAATATATTGTTCTATGTCCTAAATCCTAATTTAATTAATATTCTTCCAGTACAACAAGCAGAGTTAGTAAATAATGCTTTAAATCAATCATCTTTGACAATTCCAGCAGCAATAATCGAAAGAATATCAGTTATAATAATACACATTTTTACAACTCTTCTAGTCTTATATAGTATAAAAATTGAAAATAAGAGATATCTATGGTACTCAATTGGTTTTAAAACTATTGTAGATGGAACAATTCCAGCACTAAGCATTTATATTGGGACAGGTACAATCACAGGACTATATCTGATAGAGCTTCCATTCATTGGACTAGCAATATTATCAATATTTGGAATGAAAATTATTTTTAAAAAATGGGGTGAAAACAATTCGAAAAGTAACAATAACACTTGATGAAGATATTTGGAAATGGTGGAAGAAAAATCCGTGGATCAATTTATCTCAACTAGCAGATAGAGAACTTAGACGAATAAGAGCCCTTGAAGAAAGAGTGCTTGGAACATGCCCAGAATGTGGAAACTCTAAACTTAGATTTGATGGTAAAAATTATAGATGTGCTAAATGTGGTTTTGAATATAAATAGGAGTTGAAAAAAAATGATGGTTGCAACAACAGAAAAATTACCTGGAAGAGAAGCTAAAGAAGTATTAGGAGTTGTATTTGGAAGCTGCGTTCAAACTAAACATCTAGGTAAAGATCTTCGTGCAGCAGGTAGAACGCTTATCGGTGGAGAAAACAAAGGCTATACTGAACTAATGGAAGAAGCAAGAAGAACAGCTATGCAGCGCATGATAACTGATGCAGAAAGACTCGGTGCAGATGCAATTATTGGCATGCGTTATGCAACAGCACAAACCATGGGTAGTGCAGCTGAAATAATAGCTTTTGGAACAGCGGTAAAAACATATTAATATTGTAAATTTATTTAAAGGAGAAGATATGTCTGCAATAGAAGTTAAAAAACTAGTAAAAAACTATAGAGATATAAAAGCTGTTAAAGGAATAAGTTTTAACCTAGAAAAAGGAGAAATATTTGGACTAATAGGCCCAAATGGTGCAGGAAAAACAACAACTCTAAGAATTCTTTCAACTCTTCTAACAATCACTGAGGGATATGTCAAAATAATGGATTTTGATTTAAAAGATAAACCAGATGAAGTAAGAAAAATAATAAGTTATTTACCTGAAGATGCAGGCGCATATAAGAATTTAACGGGTAGAGATTATCTTAAGTTTATAGCTAATTTTTTTGGTTCTAAAAAAACTGACGAACTTGTTAGAACAGGTGTGAAAATTGCTGATCTAGGAAATAGAATAGATGATAAAGTTGAAAGCTATAGTAAAGGAATGAAAAGAAGACTTCTAGTAGGCCGTGCTCTAATGAACAATCCAAGACTAGCAATTCTTGATGAACCAACGAGTGGTCTAGATGTAAACAACGCTCAAGAAATAAGAAATATTATAAAAAATACTACAAAAGACGGTACAACAATTCTACTATCTTCTCATAACATGCTAGAAGTAGAATTCTTGTGTGATAGAATAGCTTTGATAAATAAAGGACTTATTGTTGAAGAAGGAAAGCCATCAGATTTAATGAAAAAATATAATGCGAAAAATATTGAAGAAGTTTTTACAAAGGTGGTGAGATGAGCGCTCTAGGAAATATAATTAAAAAAGAACTAAGAGAGCTTATGACTCCTGCAACTTTTTTACCGATTATCATAATGGCTATTGTTTTTGGATCAATGGGAAATACGATTGGCGGAATTGAAGAAGAACTAACTGAACCGCCAACAATTGCCCTTATTAATTCAGATGAAGGTAATTTTTCAAAACTTGCTTTAGGTGTTTTTAATTCTAGTTCAAATATTACTTTTTATTCAAATGATCCATCTGATAAAGACCAAGCTATAAATATTTTAGAAGAAAAAGACGGGCAAGCGCTAATAATTATTAGCAAAAATTTTTCAGAAAATATTAAAAATGGAAAAACTGGAGAATTTGAGATATACTGGGTGATGCGTGGAGCAGGCATCCTTGATTCAATCTCTTCTTCAGTAGTTGAGACAGTGATTTCGAGTATTAACACTGAAATTACTAAACAGTTAATAAGTGAAAAAAATGAATTAGTAAATACAACTACTGCTCTTAATCCAACTTATAAAAATGAAACAACTTTTTTTAAACAAAAAGAACTAACTGGTATTTCCCCTGGACAAATTGCAAATGTTCTCTCTCAGCAGTCAACTTTTGTTCCAATTATAATGATGATAATAATTATTATGGCAGGTCAAATCGTAATTTCATCTATGGCTCTTGAAAAAGAAAATAAAACACTTGAAACACTTCTTACCTTACCTGTTAAAAGAACTAGCATAGTTGCAGGTAAAATTATTGCCGCAGCAGTTGTAGGCCTTATTCTTGCATTGATATATATGATTGGAATGGGCAGTTATCTTATGAGCTTTCAGTTTGAAGGTGCAGCAGGCACAACTGCTACAATTGATTTAAGCCTTAGCGCAACCGATATGATGATTACTGGAGTTGTTGTTTTTGTAAGCCTAGTAGCTGCTCTTGCGTTTTGTATGTTACTAGGAACAATGGCTAAGAACTTTAAATCCGCTCAGACCTTAACATTCCCTGTTGCAGTCCTAGTTTTAATTCCTATGTTTATAACGATGTTTAAGGACTTTGATACTCTTCCCTTAGCCTTAAAAGCAGTTTTATTTGGAATACCATTCAGCCATCCCATGATGGCACCTCGTGCGCTTTTGTTTGGCGATTATTTGTTTGTTTTAAGTGGAATTATATATGTGGCTATATTTGCTTTAATTATGATAGCACTTGTTGTATATGTCTTTAAAACAGATAGGATTGTTACTGGTACTACTGGCTCATTTTGGAAAAAATATTTGAGAAAATAAAACCAGATTTTTTCATTCTATCAAATATTTTATAATAAAAAATATTATTTTCCCATCTATTAGTACACTTAACCTTAGGCATAGAAACAGAAAGAGAATCAGACCAACTACTCATCTTACCATCAGAAAAATCACCATCATGATTTGGATCATCTACAGCTCTAACTCTAACAGAGTACTGTCCACGACCAGTCCATGTATGAGCTGCAGAAACTTGTTCACCTGAATTATATGGACCCTGCCAATCACTAAAAGAACCATCTCCCCAATCCCATTTATAATACAAAAGATCATTTTCAGAGTCTGAACAACTACTATAATACGTATACTTTGAACCAGATTTACCCTCGATTTTACCAGATGGCCGGTTTGGTTTATCTGGTTTATTGTTTTCTTCGATACTAACAAAAATAGTATCAGAACTTTCAAAACCTAATCCATCAGTTAAGGTAAGTTTCACAGAATAACTACCAGTGCTTTCAAAAACATGCACAGGATTCTGATCATTTGAATAAAAACCATCACCAAAATCCCAATACCATACATAATCAGGGTAACCCTCTAAAACACTTCCAGAGAATCTAACATCAACACCTTTGCAGAGTTTTTCTTCATCAATAACATCAGCACTAGCAACAGGACTGTTATAATTATCCCATAGATCAAACCAAGCACAAGCATCATTCTCAGGGCTTAAAAAATCCTCAACACCACCCCTGTGTTATCAGGACTAAAATCACCGCAGGTCTTATAATAACCATCTTCTTTTACAAAAAAATCAGAGTTATCCATATGATCAGCGCTATATATTTCTAAATCATCTGTTGCTAAATTATAGATACCATGGTAAATAGCTCCTCGCTTGTAATTTGTATTATCATTTCTACCATTACCATTTGGATAATCACAACCACTTATATCTGCTAGATCATCATCTTCACCTTCAATTCCTTCATCATGATCCATAAGCTTAAGCCTAACTGAAACTAAATAACTATCAACCTCAAAACCTATCTCATCATCAGGAACCCAATCATAGCTATGTATCCAATTACCATTATTTTTCCTATTTGATTCAGTTTTTGATAAAACACAGTTATTACTTGAATAAGCTTCAGCTTTGTAATACCACTCAGGAATCGTATCATCAACACCCAAAGGAACATCAAAATCAATATCATCCATATCAAGATTACTGAACTTATGAACAAACAAGGTTACAAAAGGGTCTTCACTAGCAACTGTTACAGCAAGTGGATCAGACCAAAAACTTTCAATACCTGATTCATCCCTAGCTTTAACTTTGACATTGTAAACACCCTGTTTATGCCATCTATGAGATTTTGATACAGAATCTCCAGAGGTATAAGGACCTACCCATCCAGTATCTTTTCCATCTCCCCAGTCAAATTTATAATAAATGTTATCATCTTCGTTGTCAATTGAGTGAGTAGTATAAGAATAGGACTCACCTAACGATGCATCAGTTTTGCCAGAGGGTTTATTAGGTGTTTCTGGTGGAAAATTTTCTGGATTAAAATTGGTATACAAAAGAGGCATATCCAATGTTGCTGTAACACCTTCCCAATTTACGACCTTTTCATCGATGTCAACAAGAAAACCTACTTCATCTGAGTACCATAAGTTTGAGTATCCGCCATATTCAGGACCTGTACTTCCCTTAATCAATATAGAATCAAATGTTCCAGCAGGTACTGAATGTGCTTCTTCTTTTTTAACGTATAATTCTTCACCTTCAAAATCGCCATCTATATCAAAAGATTCAGTTACAATATTTAATACAGTTATCTCTCCATTTATCTGTGCACTAGTTTCAGCTTCCCAAGGATTTGACGGATCTTCTGAATCTGATATTGGAAAATCAAAGATATTAAAAGCAGGAGAAAAACTGCCCTCGACAACTGAGTCGGCGCTGATGCCTGTGTAGCTTCCATCTGTTTGAAAATAAAAATCCTTTATACCAAGAGTGGATTTTTCAAAATGAGCATATCCTTGAACATTTCCAGTAAAGGAGCCTCCTGGTATTACACCCGCTATAGTTAGTGATGCATCAAGATTTCCAGTTATATCAACCTTGTACTCATCTTTTTGATTGTCAATATCTGAAACTCTAAGTTCCATATTTCTAATCCCGCCGTTAATTGTTAAAACAGAATAATCAAAATTAAAATTGAAATCATAAATCCATTTGTTTCCAATTGACCACTGTGACAGTTCTGCAAGAACTTCGTTACTGGCTAATTTTATACAACCTTCACTATTTTCATTTTTTATAGATACAGCATTTACAAAAAAACTACCTAAAAACATTAATGTTACAAAAATTGCAAAAAATATTATTTTCTTTTTGTTTTTCATTAAAATATCATTCCTCCTACCCAAACATTATGTAATCATTTAACACATATTTTAATATTTTTATTTTTTTATTTATTAGTAAATTTAATTTGGTAAATTGATAGAAATTTTTAAAAAATTCATAAACTTAAACAAAAAAGGAAAATTGGTATCTATAAATCTATCCCATAAAATTGGGTTTTTGCCAACTTTTTTTGATTTAGTAACAGAGATATTAACAGGTTCAGACCATCCACTATTCCAATCGTTTTCATCCTTTGCCTTTGCTTTAATTTCATAACTTCCTTTATCATTCCAAATATGAGAAGATTTTATAGACTTGCCTTCTTCAACGGGTCCTATCCAGCCAGAATTTGTTCCATCCCCCCAGTCAAATAAATAGTATAAATCATCCCCAATTTGAGGGTCTTCAGATTTTGCAGTATAAGAATATTTCACACCTTTTTTTATACTGATTGGCCCAGATATTTCAGGTGGAAAAGGAGTGCCATATGGGCTGATTAATGGGAAATTATCTTGTTCATTATTAGATATTTTATAAGGCGTGTTCCATGTATATCCGTTATTTTCTGAATTTGGATATCTATTTTCATAATCATGCCAAAAGTTACCTGAATAAATAGAAGAACAAACTGTGTACCATATGTTCTGACACATTACTGATTTTGCATTTTGACCATTATAATAGAATTGATTATTATATATCTGATTTTCATTTGAATTTTGCTCAATAAATATACCATTGTTTTGGTTGTTAACTATTGAGTTTTCATAAATATAATTTTTTTCAGAATAATGCTTTAAATGAATTCCTGAATCTTGGTTACCAAAGATATTATTATAGATTATATTGCATTCATCACAATCAGATAGAAAGATACCGTCCATATTATTTTCATAGATCTTGTTACTAGATATATAGCATGATGATAGAATCAAATATATTCCAAATTCATTATCATAAATATTGTTATAACTATCTGAAACTTTGAAAATTTCATCTATCCATAATTTAGATGAACTTGAATATATTCCATATTTATTATTTGAAATGTCATTGTTTCTTATATAAATAGGTCTACTATCAAGAACGATCATACCAATACTTGCATGAGATATTTGATTATTTTTTACAACAATATCTGAGGAATCAACAATTATAACCTGTCCTGCATCAGTTATGTCTTTGTTTGTTTCATCATATAAATAAATAAGATCATTGTTGTTAATTATGTTATCATGGATGATTTGTTTTTTAGTTGAAAATGTTACAATACCATTATTTATGAAATTATTTTCAAAGATGTGATTTTCTTCACTGTAAGTTTCTATATATATACCCCTTGAATTATCAGAGATGACATTATCATATATTTCGTTTGAATTAGATGAAACAGACATTCCACTATATCCTTCTCCACTGTTTTTAATAGAAAAACCATGTAACTTTACATTATCAGCATTAATTTCGATAACATTTTTGTTGTTGTATCCATCGATTATTGTAGAATATTTGTTTTCTCCTTTTAAATTAATACTTCTATCTATCCTGATTGTTGTTTCAAAGTAAGTATATGTACCATTCAGAACATATACAGTATCCCCATCTGATGAAACATCAACACCCTTCCAAATTTCCTTGTATGGATAATCCAGTGTTCCATCCCAAGGCCCTTGTGTATTATCATCATCTACATATATTATATTTGAATTCATTAGATTATTTATTTTATTTTTTCGACTTTTATCAATAATAAGACCCGTAGATACATTACATATCAAAACTAAGATTAGTAATACTGCAATTGTTTTTTTGATCATTCTATCCCGTATTTAGGTTTTATTTTATAAAAAATTGATATTAAGATTTGGATTTTAGATAATTTAGATCAATTTTTCTTAGTAAACTATACCAATTTTTTCAGTAAATTGAGAAAGTTTTGGAAAAAATGTAAGGATCCTTTGAAATAAAGAATCCTCTAAAACTAAACTTTTTGATTTACAAACTGTAATTGGTAGTGTACAACTATCTGTTTCTCCTTGACTGTCTTCAACAGTTAAACTAATTTGATATGATGTTTGAACTGTATAGGTATGCCCAATAGAAATACTACATTCACCTTTACTATTGGATGAAACAGTTTCAGTTATATCCTCTCCGGCACCCCAGTTTATTGTAAAAGTTAATTTTTCTTTATTTCGATCTCTTGCTGAAAAAGTATATGTTTCTTCTTCGAATTTTGAAGGACTACTAGATCCAGATATAGATGCATCTGTTGGTCCTACATTGTTTGAAACAGTAAACTCTTTTGTTGCCCAATCAGACCATGCGCCGTTTGAATCCTTTACTTTCAAAGAAACAGAATGAGTTCCTCCATTATTAAAAGTACATGTAAATTCAGTTGATGTCGATTCTTGCACTTCTCCATCTACTCTCCAAGTATAATCAATAATTTGGTCTCCATCCGGGTCAGCTCCGCTTGCTTCAAATTCTACTTTCTCATTTTTAGTAGGATTTGATGGATCTGGACCTGAAATACTAGCAGTTGGTTTTCTTGTATAGGTAAGCTCTAGTTTTGGACGATATTGTCGACCTTTCTCAGATGACCAAAAACTGAGATATTCACTGTTTTCCCAGCCCCAATCACCGCTTACATCTCGACTAGATCTTAAACAGAACTTTGTTAGCTTGTTCCCACTCTTTTTAATCCAGCTTATGCCGTCACTATTAAGAGTTAAAACATTTTGTTTTGGTGAACTATCGCTGAATTTGAAATTTCTTGAATTAAAATTATTCACACCATTTCCACTATAAAGCGTGTAATCATAATCTCCTAACTCAAGATCATCATGGGGAAAATTACCTCCATTCTGAACAAATATGTCAAAATGTTGACCTCCTTTTTCAAATTCTTTATATCTGCCATATAATGTTAATTTTGCAGATATGATATGAAGATTTTCGTTTAATTTATCAGCAGTATTAAAATATAGATAACCTCTTTTTACAACTACATCATTTGCATGTCCTGGTACAAGAGCTACATGATCCTGACCAAAACAAATATGATTGTTTTCTTTAAAGATTCCATCTGAATCAGCTTCAGATGCAGTTCTAGCAGAGTTATAGGATGATTCATGTTGATTTACTGGGCAAAATTCGTAATTTTCAAGCTGTCCGTCATTATTTAGGCTGTAAAAAATTTCAGTTTGTGCACCAGATGTCGTTTTTAAACAACCAGAAGAAAATTCTTCTTTTGTAAGATGTTTATCAACTGCCGGCATTTTTCTTGTTTCCAGTTTTTCCGTTATCAGGTTCATATTATCATCAAATAATACTTTGGCTGTCCGGAAGTTTGTACCCCCAGCATCTATGGCAATTACCGGTTCATTTTTTGCCAGTTTGCTTTTTACCTCTAGGTATGTC
>CAZKQS010000003.1:0-2833 GCA_964554985.1 uncultured Thermoplasmatales archaeon
ACTGGTTCTTTTGTTTTACTTATTTTTTCAGCATGATAATTTTTGATTATTTTATCAGCAATTGTGTCAGTTATACCGCTTATTTTTGTAAGATCCTCTTTTTTTGCATTTTTTATTTTTTCTATACTAGTAAAACCATTATCGTATAGAGATTCAGCTTTAGCTTCGCCAATTCCTTTGATGTTTGTAAGTTCTTTTATAATATCTTTTTTAGCCATATTCATTCACCTCTGCTGATTCTATAGACTCCATCTTGAAAAACTCTAATGTCTCGTCTTTTAACTGATGTCGCTCTTTCAATATTTGCAACAGTTTGACCGACTTTCTCCTTGTCAATTCCTGAAACCTTTACATCGTCTCCCTTGCTTTCGACATTTACACCTTCGAGGATCTTTGCTTTTCGAGGTGCTCTTTCTCCTAGAAAGTTTTGAATAACAAAATAGTCTCCTTCAACTGATGTTTTAATAGGAAAGTGTGAAAACACGGTCTTCATTTGGTATTCAAAACCCTGTGATGCGCCTTTAATCATATTTTTAATGTGCGCTTCAAATGTTCCAATAAGTGCTTTTTGTTTTTTCCTAACATTCTTACTTTGTATTGAGATTGTTTTATCGCTGATTTTCACATCAATTTTTGGATGATAAAAAACACGTGATATTTCTCCTTTTTCACCTTTGACTGTAAGATTATTATTTTCAAATGTAACTGTAACTTTTTCAGGTATTTCGATTTGTTTTTTTACTTCAGCTATCTTCATTTGCGTTCACCTCAGTATACATAAGCGAGAAGTTTTCCCCCAATTCCATTATTTCTTGCTTCGTCCTGTGAAAGTATTCCTTTCGTTGTAGTAAGAATTAATAGACCAAAATGCTGGGCAGGAAGATACCTGGATTCCCATTTATCAAGGTCATCATTTTTAATTGGATATCTTGGTTTTATAACTCCACAGTTGTTAATATTTCCATTTAGATTTACTTTAAAAACACCTGCTTTTCCATCATCAATAAATTCAAACTCACTAATGTACCCTTTATCTTTAAGTAAATTTAAAACTCCGCCGATCAGTTTTGAAGAGGGTTGGATATCGCATTTTCCTTTTCCTCTATGTTCAGCGTTTTTCATGGAAGATAATGCATTTGCTAGTGGATCATTTAACATTTTTTTTCCTCCTTTTTATGAAAATTTCCTAAAGCCCATTTCTTCTGCTTTTTCTCTGAAGCACTGTCTGCATATGTGAAGACCATATGCTTTAATTAGTCCTCTTTTACGCCCGCATCTTTCGCAACCTTCGATTCTTCCGTAGGTTTTCTTTTTCTCTTTTATTTTCATTCTAAGACCTCCACATTATAATTTTGTTTAAAAAATTCCATAGTTTCTTCTCTTTCGATCCTATGTTTATGTGGTATGTGTCTTTTTGCAATACGTCTTTTTTTAACTCTGTAACCTGCTTTTTCCATTGTAATACATACATCCATACCAAATATGCCGATGTTTGGATTATATTTTTGACTTTCAAATAAAGTATGATCCGGTACACCAAAAGAAACATTACCTTGGTCGTCAAAAGAATAATCCGCAATCTTATTTTCCCTTGTTTTAAGAGCTTGTTTTAAAAAGTTGTCTGCTTTTTTACTGCGGAGTGTGACCTTGCAGCCGATAGGCATTTGTTTTCTGAGAGCAAGATCTTTATTTGTTGTTTTAGAAATAGTTTGAATTGGTTTCTGGTTGCAGATGTTTTTTAGAACGGTTTCTGCCTTTTTTAATCTTTCACCTGCTTCACCGACGCCGATGTTTACAGTAATTTTTTCAATTTTTGGTTTCATTATTTGTTTTTTTGTTTCTTTTTTTGCATTCATTGCATTTTCACCTCAGGCAAGTTTATAGTCGGTTTGTTTTTACCTATTGGAAAGACATATTCCTGCAATGTTGTAAAATCATTTTCTCCTTTCATTATTGAAATATTTGATTTAGATGAGGAGATTATATCAGTCTTTTCTATGTTTGCTATTTCACCTATGTGACTTCCGCCTGTAATCATAGAAACTGTTCCTTTTTTGAATTCGTATCTATCAAGAATTTTTTTGTTTTTCAAATCTATTTTTAGAACATCACCTGTATTGTACTCGTCTTTTTCTACTATCTTGTTTCTTCCATCATGTAAATTTATCTGTCTTTTGTTTTTCTTTAAAACCTTTTTATTTTCAATTTTGCATAGTTTCCATTTTGCATCACTTGATGAAATTTCGGTAAGAGCGAGTTTTCCTTTACGATCAAAAAGTACCCGGTAGTCTTTTTTTAGTTTTGGAATAGATATTACATCCATAAGTCCTACAGGGTATTTGTAATCCTTTTTTATACTCCCATCTACAATTATTTCACCATTTGAAATAATTCTTTTAGTTTCTCTGAGAGTATCTGCAAGATTTAAAACATCTCTAATAACTAGTGATAAAGGTATTGCTTTTTCAATTAAATGTCCGCCAGGTGAAGGCTTAACTGTCCATTTTTTTTCTTTTCTATGTACTCTTAATGCTCTAGGAGCATTTAGTCTCTTCATATGTTTACTCATCTATTTTCCCTCCTTTTTTGCGGTGGTTTTTTTAGATGATTTTTGTTTTTTTGGTTGAGTTTTCTTTTTTGTTGTTGTTTTTTTGGAATTTGAGCTTTTTGACCCGCTCTTTTTTTCTTGTTTATCAGTTTTCTTTTCTTTTTCTACTGGTTTTTTCCCTTCCTTTGTTTTTGTAGATGTTTTTTTCTTTGGTTTTTCTTCTTGTTTCTCTGAAGATTTTTTTTCTTGTGTCTTCGAAGGTTCTTCCTTTTTTTCTGAAGGTTT
>CAZKQS010000003.1:2860-23663 GCA_964554985.1 uncultured Thermoplasmatales archaeon
CTTGTTCTTTCTCTGCTTTCTCTTCGGCTTTTCTTTTCATTTCTTCTTCAAGTCTTTTTTGTTCTTCAACTTCTTTGATTTGTTCTTCAGCTTCTTTTTCGATTTCTTTTTTTGCTTCTTCAGATAAATCTTTTTCAAGATTTTTTCTTCGCCATTTATCAGTTAAATTAAGTTTAGTAATCAAAACGTTACTAGGATGAATGGGTTTGGCAAGTTTGTTTCCATCTGCTTTAGCCATCATGATTCCTTCAATTTCGATTCTTTGTTTGTTAACGTCTACCTTTGCAACTTTATCTTCATGACCTTTGTAGCTGCCTCTCATAACTTTTACAGTATCTCCTTCTATGACAGGCATTCCTCTTTTATCGTATTTAAGGATTAAATTTTCATCCAAATGAGATGCAAGCCACTTTCTTTTTTTATGTTGTGGTGCGTTGAACATATTTTTTCTTTGTTTTCTTGGTTTATAAGATTTCATTTTATACCCCATTTCATACTATTATAGATGCATTTGACGCAATTTTTGGATATCGCTCTGCCGCCTCAAGTGCAACAGGTCCTTTTATCATAGATCCTTTTGTTTCACCTGTTTCAGTAACAATCACAGCTGCGTTATCTTCAAATTGAACCGTCGTTCCATCTGGTCTCCTAAATGGTCTTTTTTGACGAACTATTACTGCTTTGAAGAGCTGCCTTCTCATATCAACTGCTCCTTTTTTAACACTGATTATCACTAGATCTCCAACTCCTGCTTTAGGATACCTTCTATGGGTTCCTTTAAGTTTTGGAGTCTGGATTATCTCTACAATTTTTGCACCCGTATTGTCAATGCATTCGAGTCTAGCACCTATTGGAAGGCCTCTCATGGTTCTACCAGCGATACCTTTCATTTTTATCATCACCTATCTATAATTTCTCTATTGTTACAAACGAAACTGTTTTGCTGATTGGACGGCATTCAGCTATCCTAACTCTGTCACCATTTTTTACCTTCAAACATGGTGGACAATGAGCAATATATTTCGAAGTTCTTCTTTCATATCTTTCATATTTTGGAACATAGTGTCTATATTCTCTTTTTACAGCTATTGTTTTATCCATCTTATTTGATGAAACAACACCTGTGATAATCTGTCCTCTAACAGATAAACTTCCATGGAATGGACAGTTTTTATCTTCGCATGTGTCTTTTGGTGGTTCTAATTTTACCCCGATATTTTTTGCCTTGGGTTTTTTTTCTGCCATTTTGTTTTTTCACCTTACTTTTTTAATTCTATCTTCTGGCCGATAATTTATATCAGCGCCATTTAGACATATTTTTTTATCATGATATACAAACTCAAAGGTTGCACTTTTTTTTGCTATCCTTTTTTGTTTGCCGTCTGTCTCCAATAGAAAGGTATTTTTTGATTCATCAAGGATTATTCCTCTTTTACCTTCCCATTTTGGATCAGTACATTTTATTACCTTAACTTTTAGCCCGATTAGTTCATCTCGTGCTAGGTTCTTTTTATCCATATCTATATTTCCTCTTGATATGGATCATTCTCAAATGATCCGCATAGGATTCTATTGTTTTTGTAATATAAGATTTATATTACTTCTGCGGTGAATCCCATTTTTTCAAGGACATCTTTTACTTTGGTTCTGTGGTCGCCTTGCAGTTCAATTTTACCTTCTTTTATTGTTCCGCCGCATGCACATTTTGATTTGAGTTTTGTTATTAGCGAGTCCATGTCTAAATCATGGCTATCAATTCCTTCTATGATAGTCATCATCTTTCCATATCGTCTTTTATCAACATATATTGATATTTTTTGCTGTTCACGGGCGATATCTTCACAGACACATATTTCTTTAGGTAGACCACATACTTCGCATATATCAGTCATTTATTTTTCTCCTTCCTCCCGCATGATAGTAAGTAGTTTTGCAATGTTCATCCTGAGCTGACGAATCTTTCCAGGTGACGGTGGTGAACCACCCATTGCAGCAACACCTCTCTCATGCATCAGTTCGCTTTTTAATTCCTTTAATTTCTCACTTCTTTCTTCAGAAGTAAGTTCGCGGATTTCTTTACCTTTAAGAACCATTTTAAGCAACCTCTTCAAGTATCTTTTTTAGGTTTTTTACAATTGTTTCAGCGGTTTTTCCGCCGATACCATCAATTGTTGCTAGATCATCAACATCCATCTCAAAAAGTTCTTCAAGTGATTTGATGCCAGCTTTTTCAAATTTCTTTATTACAGATGGTCCAATTCCTTGAATTTCTTTAAGTTTTTTAATATCAGTTTGAGTTTCCTTTTTTTCTTCAGTTTTCTTTGGTTTTTTTTCTTTTTTAGTTTCTTTTTTATCTTCTTCTTTTTTAGCAACTTTAATATTAATTTCATCAGGTAGTCTTGAATCTGGTTTCATTATTCTAACTTTTACTCCAAGAACGCCTGCTTTAAGTTTTGCAACAGAATACCCTTCGTCCATTACTTCTCTAGCTGTTTCACCGCAGTATTTAACATGCCCCTGGGTAAATTTTTCAGTTCTATGTCTTGCACCAGTAAGTTTTCCTGCAATTATTACTTGGCAACCCTTTGCACCAGATCCCATAATACGTCTTACAGTTGAGTGACCTGCACGTCTAAAATGCCATCCTCTTTGAAGAGCTTCAGCGAGTTTCTCTGCCATTATCTGAGCATTTAGTGATGCTTTAGCGCCAGCTTCCTCGATTTCAATCTGTGGATTTTCAACGTTGAACTTATCTTTAATTTCTGCGGTTAACTCTTTTACTTTTCTTCCGCCTTTACCAATTACCATGCCAGGTCTTTCAACGACAATATTGATTCTAGTGCCCATTGGAGTTCTCTGAATATTCATTCCACCAAAGCCAGCTCCTTCTATTTTTTTGATTAGGAACTCTTTGATAAGTATTCTATTTGTATTTTCCCTAATAAAAGAACGTTCTCCTGTCATTACTCTACCTCTTCGATTATTATTTCAAAATTTGTAGTATGGGTATTTTTATCAGTTGCTCTACCCTGAGCACGAGGCATAATGCCTCTAATTACTCTTCCACCATATGCTGTTGCATGAGTTATCTTCATGTTTTCTGGGTCAAAACCCTTGTATTCAGCATTGTTCTCTGCATTTTTAAGAATTTTAAGAATGTAATCAGCTGCTTTTTTAGGATAGCTTCCAGGTCCGATACCTTTTTTATGTGCTCTTTTTTTCTTATGTGTTTTTGTTGGAAGAGCACGTTTTTGGTCTTTAATCTCTTCTAGATATTTTTTTGCATCTTCTACATTCATATTTTTTATTGCACGAGCAATATTCATAGAATCTTTTCTAGAACAATGAAGTTCATATCCATATGCTTTTGCTGTTTTATCTGGATCTACATTTTTTGAATATTTCATTTTTCATCACTTCAATGGCATAAATTTAGACGACCTAGTAGCTCCGACCCCAGGTCCTGTATGCTTAACTTTTTGTCTAGTTATTGCAAATTCACCTAAATAGTGACCAATCATATTTTCCGTTATATCTACACGCTGAAATTCTTTACCATTATGAATATAAATGGTGTGTCCTACAAAGCTTGGAAGGATTACCATGCTTCTGCAGTGGGTTCTAATTGTGTCGCCCTTATTTGCATTTTTTACATCATTGTATAGTTTATTTTGTCTTACAGTTAATCCTCTCTTCAAGGTTCTTCTAACTCTAGACGGGAGTAGTGGAATTAATTCAGGTAATGATAGTTTTTTAAGTTCTTCTAAGGATAATCCTCTGTATTTGAACTCTTTCTTTTTAAACTCGATTTTCTTCCTTCTTTTTTTCCTTTGACTTCTTGATGATCTTTTAAACTCTTTAGCTGCCATCTATCTACTTCCTCCCTGTTCTTTTTGCAGCTATGCTACCAACTTTTCTACCTGGTGATGCGCCACGCTTGACTGTGTATGGTTTACCAACGTGCTGATGCCCTCCTCCACCATGAGGATGAGCAACAGGGTTCATTGCAACACCACGTACTATTGGATATTGTTTTCCTCTTCTTTTTCGTGCAATACTTTTCTTGCCTGCCTTTAAGAAAGGTTTATCTTTACGTCCTCCACCTGCAATCACACCAATTGATGCTTTACATGAGGAATCAAGTGTTTTAAATGCCCCAGATGGGAGCTGAACAACTGTTTTTGTTTTAAAATGACTTACAACTGTTGCGTTTGTTCCACCGGTTCTAACAAGTTTCCCTCCGTCACCCGGTGATATTTCGACATTAAATACGGGTGCACCTTCAGGTATATTTCCAATTTCTAGGATATTTCCAACTTTTATATCCTCTTTTTTATCACTGATACTAATTTTATCTCCAACTTTTATTCCCTCAGGAGCAAGTATTAGAGTTTTTGAGTTATCGTTAAGTTTTATTTCTGCAAGAGGTGCAGAGCGCCCACTATCATGAACAATATTTGTAACTGTACCCTCAATTTTTCCTTCAAAATTATACACATATTTGACTTTGCCTTTAAATCTATGTGAAGGTACATTGAATTTTGTTTTGTTTCGCCCACGCCTTTGTTGGATTAATCTTTTTCCCATTTTAAATAACCTCTAGAATATTCCAATTCTCATTCCAATATCTTCTGCATTTATATCAGGTGCAAATTTTACAATTGCATGTTTGCCATGTTTTGTAATTCTAGTATTTACGTTATCAACTTTTGTTTCAAACATTTCTTCAACAGCTTTTTTTATCTGTTTTTTATTTGCATTTCTTTTAACAACAAACTCAAGAGCATTATTTTTTTCCATGAAGTTCATTGTTTTTTCTGTAACAAAAGGATGAAATATGATATCATATGGATCCATTAATTAGCACCTCCAATTTCTTTAAGTGCTGATTTAGTAAATATCGTAAGCCTACCTGGGTCTCCACCAGGTGCTAGATATGATATATCTATTTGGTTTGGTTTGATTGAATCGACACCTGTTAAATTACCTGAGCTTTTTATCAAATTTTCTTTTGTTGAAACAATCAAAATGGATTTTGGTGTTCTATATTTACGGCCTCTTGATTTTCCTTTTCCTGCTCTGATATGTTTACCATTTTCTGCTCTTAAAACATCGTCATATAATCCAATTTTATTAAGTGCTTTTATTAAATCACTTGTTTTTTTGATTTTTTCAAATGAGTCGTCTACAATGATAGGTAAAGTTACTTTTTCATTGAATTTGTGTCCTCTTTTTTGGACAATTTCTTTATCTGAGGTTGCGGCGAGTGCTGAGTTTTTTGCTAAGTATTTTTCTTTTTTGTTTATTTTTTCTTTCCAGACTCTTTCAGCTTTTGGTGGGTGTGCTCGTCTACCTCCTACAACACATGGTGCAAGAGCTGCACGATTACCTTGAGTGAGCCTTGGTACTCTGCTCATACCTCGTCCTTTTCCAACAGATGCAGTAGCATGCATTTTACCTGCTAGTTTACTTGCACCATATGGACGTCTTTTATTAGAACTAAGAACATTAAATGATTTTTTGATTAAATCAGGTCTAAATTGTGTATCAAATAACTCGGGTAGATCAATTTTTTCTTGTGTGGTACCACTTGTTTTATAAACGTTTACCTTAACCATTTATTTACACTCCTTGTTTACTTGTAGTTGAAATATATGATATCTCTGGTTTCTCGACTTTTACACCACGTTTATATCTGATAGCATCTCTAAGACTTACTAGCCTTTTTGATGGACCTGGTACTGATCCATGAACAAGAATATATGAATTTTTAACATTTCCATAATGAGGAAATCCACCTGTTGGAGTAATTTCTTCACCTTTATCTCCAATTTTTAAGATACGCTTGTTGTATTCTGTTCTTTGATGGTAACCTGTTTGACCTGCTTGAGGTACTGTTGATTGAATCCAGTTTGGATGCCAGCTACCTGCGGTACCAATCATTCTTCTATGTTTTGAGTTTTTATGGCTTAAAAGTTTTACTCCCCATCTTTTAACATGGCCCTGAAAACCTTTTCCTTTTGTTATTGCTATTGTATCAACCATATCTCCTTCTCTAAGAGTGTCATTTATTTTTATTTCTTTACCAAGGATTTCTTTTGCATATTTGATTTTATCATCAATTGATCCGCCACCAATTCTGAACTCTCTTATCTCAGGTGCCTTTTTTGGAATCCCTTTTACAAGTTTTGGTTGTGTATGGATAATAACTCTTAATTCGTCAGCATCTTTTGCAAAATCCCATTTTTCTTTATTTTTACCCTTTGAAATTGGAATTCTTTTCGCTACTTCTTTATCAATTTTTTTAGACCATACTTCTCCAATTGTTTGCAAACCTTGATTTGTTTTTTTATATCCTCTTATACCCATTATTTTGACTGGAGGTGTTTCAATAACAGTTACTGGTTCCATAACTTCTTTTCCTGAAGTTGTAGAAGTTGGTCTGAAATCGACTATAAAAGCGTGTGTCATTCCAGCTTTGTAACCTAGAAAACCTTGTATTTTTGGTTTATCTCCACCTTCTGGCCAGCTTTTAATATGAGGTGTTTCTTGTCTTGCTCTTTTCCTTGGCGAATAGCCCATTGATCCTCTTCTTGGATGATGTCTCTCAGGCATAATATACCCTCTATTAAGATTATTTTACGACTTTAAGATTACTACCTTGATTCTTCCGAACCGTGACATTTCCCAAATATTTGCCAAAAAATCTATTTTGACATTTGTTCTCGGGGGTTCATTTCTGAATTGCCCGATTAATGTCTGGTTAGGACAAGGAAACAATGCATTAAGGATATGATATATAAATATTTTGTACGAATTAGTGATAAACATCAGATAAGTAACTAAAAAACATATGGAATTATCCTCCATGGTGTTTTTTCCATGAATTCTTTGTAATCCTCGCCGTATTGCTTGATTAGTTTTTTTTCTTCGTCAAGGATGCTGATTATCATTATAGGAACAGCTATAATAGAAATAATAAGTGAAAGTAAAGAATTAAAGAAGAAAGAAAGTCCAAACCCAATTATTAATAGAGATGTATAATGAGGATGCCTGATTTTTTTAAAAACTCCTTCAGTTACAAGCTGTCCAGTATATGTTTTTTCCCAGAATATCTCCCATTTTAAGTAAATATATGCACCAATTAAAAAAATTATTGAACCAATTATTATGCTTGGTGAAAAAATAGGTAATATTTTCCAAATATTGTAAAGTGGTGTTATTGGCCCCGTTAAAATAAGCAATAGTAAAGGTGCGTAATGAACGATAAATAAAGTTCTAATATCCTTTGGTGGTTTGTATTCAGAAAATATTTTTATTATATTTCTTAGTGACATGTTTAAATTAACTTTATTCCGCCTGTATCAATTTGCATGTTTTGTGGCTTTAATGTATGTTTTGTATTTCTCATTTTTAAAACTGAAAGTTTTCTCCTATCCATAGTTGGGTCAAAACTTAATTTTATCACACCATCAGCTAGAAACTCTGAAATCCCATCTCTTGATAGCATATTTGAGCCAACGGGTAGTTCTGAAGTAACTATTGATGTTGCATCTGTTGATTCTAAAGTGTTCATGATGTATCTTAAATGAAGTCTTCTAGTCGGCATGCTAACTCCTTTTGGTATATCATCAGGATTAACTAAGCTTGAATCCATTTGATTTGCCTCTGTTTCTCTTATATACATCGGCATCTCTGACAAGGGAGTTATTGAATCAAGAACCACTCTGTCATAATCTCCTGCTAATATTTCATCTGTCATTTTTTCATATACAAATTTTTTGTTTATATTTAAAAATAGGAATTTAACAGTTTGCTGCTCGATTGCTGGTTGAAAATCGATATTTAGTTCTTTTGCCTGAGTGAGCAGTCCTTCTGTTTTTTTATCAAGGCTTAAAAATAGACATTTTTCATTGTTTTTCATTCCTTCATATAAAAATTGAAAACAGAATATGCTTTTCCCGCCTCCAGGTGGACCTGAAACAAGGGTTATTGATTTTTTTGGAAAACCACCTGTTAAAATATTATCTAGTCCCGGCACTCCTGTATTAATACGTTCTAAGCTGCATCCCTTATTTTGTATACTATTAAAGTCTTGCATACTATTTTCTCGATATACAAATCAAGGTATATTATCTTATCTATATTTGCTTTTTATTGTAATTTCTATTATTATCGGTAATAATTGTATAGAAATATTTATATACTTAGCAAAATAAAATTATATATGGAGAAAAGTCAGGTGTTAAAATGACAGGCAAAAACGTACATATCTGGATTTGGCTTCAAGAAGGTCGTATGCTAAAGGCTATTTTAGATTTAGATACTTGTATTCTCAAGATATTTGATGAGAATGACAACCTGATTTTGAAAAGAACAGGGTTAAATAAAAAACAGGTTAAAGAAGTAGAAGAATGTATAGTAAAATACGGTGCAAAAAGACTTGACGGGCATACCCACTCTTTTAGATATCTATAATAAAATCCAATTAGTCTGAATTAATAATCAAATTTTTATTGGGATTGACAATTATACCTTTCTCTGTAATTTCTAGTAAAAATATCTTTTTTTTATGTTTAGCATATCTCATTTTGATTATTTCAATAGCATTTTTTCTGCTTTCCTTATTTTTTACATTATATAACACAACTATTCCATCTGCAAGAAACTCCTCAATTCCAGATTTACTGTATCTAGTAGGAATTGGTTCAGTTTCAGTTATAAGAAAACTAGTGGCTCCTGTTTCTTCAAAAAAACTAAAAAGTTGTTGTAAATATACTCTATAGTTTTTGTCTTTAGTTACAGATGCTGCAATAATAGCTGTTAGAGAATCAACAAATATTGCTTCTGGGTGAAAATCTTTAGGTATAACAAGAGGCTTTATCTTATATGATAGTTCAGTTGCAGATCCTGATCCGCCGATAGACCCAAATTTCATTCTTAAAATATCAAGAGGATTTACTTTTTGAATTATAAGAGTTTCATTTTCTATGTATTTTTTTACATCCCATCCAAAGTTTTTCATACTTTTTATAACTCTATCCTTGTTTTCCTCGAAACTTACATACATGCAATGTTTACCCTCTGAAATGAGATTATAGCAGATTTCTCTGCAGAATGTACTCTTTCCAGTACCTGGTCCCCCTGCAACAAGGACCGAATTTCCCTTTGGTATCCCTCCATCTTGGAATAGTTTATCAAATCCTTGGATTTTGGTTTTTAATATCTCTGTTCCTTGCCCTTTTTTCTCTTCTCCCATCTTGTTCTCTCTCACTTCCTCTTACAATATTATTTTATTTCTTACAAAATAATTTTAATTATATCATCCTATTATCATAAAACTATATATTTTAGTTGATAAAAAGCTTTCTTATTTTAAAGATTAATTTATGACCGTTCCAGTACCTGTTTGAACACCTATTTCTATTACTCTTAGATCTAAATAAATATCTTTTGTACCGGTAGCAGATTTAGTTATCTCAATCCGAGGGTCACCAGTTTTTATGTATTCTACATCGATATATTTGTTTGAAAGTCCAGGATTTGCATAATCCCATAATAATCCTTTTTCCTCTCCCATTAAAAAGTTATACCAGCCTTCTAAATATTCTGAATATATAGTGATTGTAGTTACTGGTGATATTGCACTAGTTTCGTAATGATTTGAATAGTTAGTTCGAATATATGCATCATATATTGCTGTTTCAGTTACATCTTTACCTGTCTCACATAGAAAAATTGGAATATAATAATTAATTATAATCTTCTCGCCTGATCCAGTTACATTTTCAACAGTCATTGCAGGGTTGACTCTTGTTACTTCACCTGTACAATCGCTTACTCCTGTTTGATTTAAAATCAATCCTCCGCCCTCAAATACATATTTTACATCATAATCTAGATACATACTGTTCATATCGTACTTAATGCAAGTCAATGGGATTTCTGACTTGTATTTTCCAGGATCAGTTTCATATGTACTTATTGGTGGATTAAAAACTATTCTGCTGTTCTCATCTGCTTTTTCATCATCAATTATTTCAATGTAACCTGTGGTTTGAGCTGTAATAAAATAAGGCATTTTATCAGAACCAAGAGTAATAGGTGAAGATATTGGCGAGTGAGATATGGGATCACCAGATTCCATAACACCAAGCATAGATTGTGTTTCAACTACAGATTTAAGATGTGCAAACTGGTTCTCAACATCATCCACATGATCATTTTCTCTTTGTTTCATGATCTCAGGGATATATACAAGTTGAATTGTAGACAGAATAATTGCTACAAGTCCAACAAGTAAAAGAGCTTCTATAACACCTGCAAGTGCAGAGTTATTTTTAATAATATTTTTCTTCACTCCCTTCATCACCCTCCAACATATTTATATGTAACTTCTATAACTTATATTTTTCCAATAATTATGTCATTTAGGAAAAAAACCATTAAATAAGGTATAATTGATTCAATTTATTAAAATCAAGATATTTAGATCGTATTATGGGGAGAATAAATAATGGGACAAACATTTGCTGAAAAAATCTTATCAAAATATGGAAATAAAAAAGAAGTAAAACCAAGTCAAATAGTAACAGTAAAACCAGATCATCTTTTAACTCATGACAATACTGCAGCAATAATTCAGAAGATAGATGCCGAATTAAAAGAATATGGTATACATTCAGAAGATTTATCTATAATAGTACTTGATCACGTAGTGCCTGCTGCTTCTGAAAAAACAGCTACTAATCATAAGAAAATTAGAGAATTTGTAAAAAAATATAGTGTAAAGAACTTTTTTGATGCAGGAGTTGGTATATGCCACCAAATTGTTTTAGAAAAAGGATTTGCATTACCTGGTAAACTAATCCTTGGAAGTGATTCACATACTTGTTCATATGGGTCAGTTGGTGCTTTTTCTTCTGGAATAGATCGTACTGAGGCTGCTTCTTT
This sequence comes from uncultured Thermoplasmatales archaeon, assembly GCA_964554985.1. Classification (GTDB taxonomy): domain Archaea; phylum Thermoplasmatota; class E2; order DHVEG-1; family DHVEG-1; genus CAYZTD01. Next base: position 13,814 of record CAZKQS010000003.1, read on the forward strand.
GATTCTTACTGGAGAAACTTGGTTAAAGGTTCCAGAAAGTATAAAAATGGTTCTATCAAATAATTTGAGCAAAGGGGTTTCAGCTAAAGATCTAATTCTTCATATTATTGGAGATATTTCTGCATCTGGTGCAACATATTGCTCGGTTGAATATCATGGAAATACTGAACAATTTTCAATTGATGAGCGATTTACAATAGCAAACATGGGCGTTGAAATGGGTGCAAAAAACTCTGTTTTTCCTGTAGATGACATTACAAGAAAATACTTGGGTTCGATAGGATTAAAAAAGGATTCATATGATCCTGTTTCTCCAGATAAGGATGCAAATTATAGTCAAGAGCTTGAGTATGATTTATCAACGATTGAACCAGTGATTGCCTGCCCTCATACTGTAGATAATGTTAAACCAATCTATGAATTAGCTGGTCTTGATATTCAACAATGCCTACTTGGGACATGTACCAATGGTAGACTTTCAGACCTAAAGGTTGCCTCAGAAATTCTCAAAAATAAAAAAATTAGTCCAAATCTTAGATTCCTTGTTCTTCCTGCTTCAAAAGATATATATGAAAGAGCAATAGATAAAGGATACATTTCAACTCTTGTTAAATCAGGTGCAATGATTCTGCCACCAGGGTGTGGGCCATGCCTTGGTGCACATCAAGGCGTTCTTGCACCAGGCGAAAAATGTCTAAGTACCGCTAACAGAAATTTTAAGGGGCGTATGGGTTGTAAAGATGCTGAAATATATTTATCCAGTCCTGAAACAGTTGCTGCATCAGCAATTAGTGGAAAAATAACTGATCCTAGAGAGGTGATATAAAAATGAAAGTATGGAAATATGGAGATAATATTAATACTGATCAACTTTTTCCTGGAAAATATACATATACATGTAGCACACCTGAAGAAATAAAGCCGCATCTATTGGAGGATTTAGATTCAGATTTTTCAGAAAATGTAGAATCAGGTGATCTTATTTTTGCTGGAAAAAACTTTGGATGCGGCAGCAGTAGAGAACAACCTGTTGTAGGTTTAAAATCAGTTGGAATAAAAGCAGTTGTCGCTGAAAGCTTTGCTAGGATTTTTTACCGCTCAGCAATAAACCAAGGGCTAATCTTAATCGAGTGCCCAAAAGCAGTTAAATCATATAAAAAAGGAAATAATGTTGATATCGATATTGACAAAGGAAAATTAGTTGTAGGAAAAAAGGATTTTTCCTTTCCAAAGCTTCCAAAAAAAATACTTGAAATACGTGATGCAGGTGGCCTTTTGCAATATACTCGAAAAAAATTAGAGGAAAAGAAAAAATAATTTTTCTTTATTTTTTGTAATGTGTATATTTTTGTTCTAAATGTTCTTTTGATAGTTTTTGATATATCTCGGCGTTTTCTATACTCATTTTTTCAAATTTTTTATCTTGTTTTATGACTTTTCCAGGAATTCCCATAACAAGACTGTTTGGCGGTATTACCTTATTTTCAGTTACAAGTGCACAAGCTCCTATAATTGATCCTTCTCCGATTTTAGCTCCATTCATAACTGTTGAATTCATTCCAACTAAAACATTATCTTCTATTGTTGCACCATGTATTACTGCGTTATGGCCAATTGATACATTTTTCCCTATATTTACTTTGTACTCTGTATCTGTGTGAATTACACAGCAGTCCTGAATATTCGATCCCTCATCTATTTTTATTTTGTTTTTGTCTCCTCTTATCACTGCATTTGGAAAAACACCGCAGTTTTTTCCAATTTCTACATTTCCAATTATTACTGATGATTCTGCAATAAAGCTTGTTTTATCTATTTTTGGTATCATTTTCTAAAACCTTTTTTTTGTATAGGCAAATTTGTTTTATATTTTATGTTGATCGATTTTATTTTTGGATTTTATATTTAAATAAAAAATAGAAAGATAGAAATACAACTTTATTGATATTAATTATAATCTATTGGGGGACTTGTTGAGAGGAAGGTATACCATGTATGAATTGTTAAAAAATTTTTTTAAAAAAATGTTAGTATTTTCAATCTTTTTTATGCTTTTTTCAAATATCTTTTCAATTAGTGTTAATGCTGAAGAGAATGAACCAAATATAAGTTTACTCTCAGTTGATTTTGTTTATGATTTATATGAAGGTGAAAAAGCTACTTTTGTAGTTGAATTTGAAAATGCAGGTACGAAAAATATTACTAATGAAGATATCCAGATTTTTCTTTTTTTAGATAATAGTGAAGAGTGGATTACGTTTAACTCAACGTTTGCTGATTTAGACATAGCCGAGTCAATGACCTTAGGAATTAGTTGGACACCTGACTTTGGTGATGATAATATCCATTATATTAAGCTGGTTATTAATTATAATCAAATTTTTGAAGAAAAATCTTTGGATGATAATGTTGGAGTTTGTGAAGTAAAAATAAATAGCAGAGAGACTGAACTAAATATTATAGATTTTTTTGTACCTGAAAAAGTGCAAATAAATCAGACTGCTAGTATCCAATTGGGTATAGAGAATATTGGAAAGAGTACTGAAGACATGATTTCTGCAAAACTCGTTTCAGATGTTGAAGGGGAAATTGATGAAATAGAAATAGACGGAATTGGCAAAGATGAAACATATGATTTCAATTTTAGTTGGGTTCCTTCTGAAATCGGTGTTCAACTTCTAACAGCTGAAATATTTATTGATGAAAAACCCCATGTTAATAGTAGTGTTGAAGTAACTGTTACAGTTGGGAAATACGAATGGTGGAACGAGAATTGGCATTATAGATATTTAATTTCATTACAGGGTGATGGAAATTTTTCAAAGTTTTTTAATTTTACAAAGATTTTAAATGATTTTGGACTTTTTTCAAAACATTTTGAAAATGAAACCATGAGGATTATTGAGTACTCGTTAGATGGTGAAATTATAGATGAAGTTGAAAACTATAGTTTTGTCACATCAAGCAATTTCAATAAAACAAATAATGCAACTGGTTTTTTAAACTGGCCTATCTCAAATATTTATAACATAAATATTTATGGAATATATTTTGATGTATCAGAAAATATTGGAACTAGATCAATTAATGACGAATCTACAATAGGCGATATATCATATGACATCAACATTATTTTTGATGATATTTATGAAACATGGCAGGCGGAGATTAGTAATATTTCTGATTCAGGAATTATACTTGTGGATGATACTGTAAATGTTACTGTATCATCTGATGCAAAGATTATTTCTGTTGAAGGTTTTAGCTATTTTGAAGATGACGAATCTTTAAATTACACCTTCAATTTATCAGATGTTGGAAATAGTCTTGATTTTTTCAATAATAGCCTTTCCTTTGAAAAAGAAGGAAATTGGACGGTAGAGTTTTCATGTATTGATAATGCGAGTTTTATCTATAATTTTTCTACTGTTTTATATATTGGCCAACCAGATATAAGAGCAGTTGATTTGGATATTTTTATTAAAGGTAAAGATTACAACTCATTTCATATTAATGATACATTAAATATTACGGCCTCTATAGAAAGTACTTTTGTATCTGTTGAAGATATCAACGTAACTTTAACTATTGAAAAAGAGGATACAAATGAGATTTTTTATTATTCTACTGTTGTTGCTAATTTAACTAAGGAAAACTTAAATTATCTGTATTTTGAGTGGTTTGCTAATATTTCAGGTGATTTTGTTGTTACCCTTTTTGTTGATTCAAGTTATAAAATCGAGGAAATAGATGAAGATAATAATGAGATCAGTGAAGAAATTACGATATTTGAGTATGCTAATCTAAAAGTCAATAGAATTATTATACCAGATGAAGATGTTTTTGAGTTAGATAAGGTAAATTTCATTATAGATCTTGAAAATATCGGCCTTGGTGATGCTGATGATTATAGACTTATTTTATACATTGATAAGAAATCTAGTGATAATCCTATAATGCGTTTTAAAAATCAAGTAGATAGCCAAATGTTTGATCTTAGAAGTAAAAAATCTAAGAGATTTACTCTTGTTTGGAATTCAGCAAAACCCGGTAATTTTTTTGTTGGTGTGAAAATAAAACTTACAAAAGATAACGAATCTGTTTTTCCCTATTTTTATGTAACACCTGAAACTCTTATGGTTGAATCTATTGAATCATCAGGTCCAGTTATTTCAGATGTTTCTATTAATCCAAAGAGTCCCATACAAATGGAAATAGTTCAAATTAGTGCAAAAATTCATGATCTTTCTCTTCTTGAGGAGGTATCAATCAAGATATTTGATCCTAGTGGTTCAAATATTACTGATAATATGTTTAGATCTTATGATGATTATTTCATATATGATTATGGTAATACAGATAATGTTGGAAGGTATAGTTTTAAAATAACTTCAGTTGATAATAGTAAAAAGAATAATGTTGAAACATATTATGGTAATTTTAGTGTTAAGCAAGATAACATAAGACCAGAGATTAGGTATATCTCAGTTAATCCTTTTGTCCAATTGATTGATGATGAGATAAAAATAAGTTGTTATTGTTATGATAATATTGGAATAAATGAAGTAAAAATTACTGTTTTTTCGCCAGTAGGTCTTCCTTTTGTTATGGGGATGGATTTAGAAGACGATAACAATTATGTATTTAATTATATATATAATAAGACTGGTAAATATGTATATAATATTGAAGCAGAAGATGACGCGGGAAATACATTAAAATCAGAAGATAAGGTGTTTTGGATCACTAAAGATTTAAATGATACAGATAATGATGGAATGAGTGATACATGGGAAGATAAATACGGATTTGATAAATACAATGCATCTGATGCAGGATATGACTTTGACTCTGATGGATATAACAACAAAGAAGAATTTGAAATGGACACTAATCCCAAAAAAGATAATCCTTTTGAAAACTTTGCATACAACATTAGAGAAAATGTTTGGTACCTAGTTATGTCTGCAATTATTTTCACTTTCATTGTTACTTTTTCATATGTTGCAAGGAAAAGGAGGTTGCTTGGATGAAATATTACTCATTTAAAGAAAATACATATTTTTCTCTTGTTGTATTATTTAGTTTTTTAGTATTTATTTTATCTATAATTGATATAATATTTGATTTTGAATTAGGAATAATAATGATTGCTTTATACATCATTATACTTATTCTACTGTTTAGTTCTATACTTTTTTATTATCAGAAAAAAAAGATACCGCCTCTATCAATCAATGAATTTGAAAAATCATTATCTGGTGGTCTATTCCACTATAAGTGTCCAGTCTGCGGAGGTATTTTTGCAGTTAAAAAATCAAGAGGAAACAATGGAATTAGCACAAAAATGACATGTCCAGATTGTGGTGTTATTGGAAACGTTAGAAAAAACCCTGAATGCGTGATTGAAGAAATACCAGAAAAAAAATCCCTTAAGGCAAATTTTAGATGCAGTAAATGTGGTGAAGGAATAACAATTTGGGCAGAAGGATCTGATCTTTATAAAGATACAAATGTTTTTATTTGTCCTTTTTGTAATAGCAGTAAAGCTTTACAAAAACTCTAATTTTTCTTTAAATGTCTAATTTTTACTGCTTCACCGAAAGATAAATTTTTCATATCAAATCCATTCATAAGAGCCGAACCAACTCCTAATAAATTATTCTTACTTACAACTATTACTTCATCTCCTATTCTAATATTTTCAGAAGCATTTTTTATACCTGGTGCAAAAACAGATCCTTTTAATTCAAAATCGCTAGATATTTCAACAATATTTGTTTTTTCTTGAAATAAAATTTCAGCGCCATCAAGTGTTAATGAAATCGATCCCTTTTCCTTTACAATCATTCCAATTTGTTTATTTTTCTTAATTATCTTTTGATATGGATATCTACCAATAATTTTAGAACTATCAAGCATTTTCTTTGCTATTTTTTTACCAAACTGATAAGATGCAAATGATTCAATGTTTTCTTTTATTCTATCATTTCTTCTAACTTTCTCATAGTCTTTTGTGATATTTTTTAGAGAATTTTTTAATTCATTTAGGGATTCATCTGATGTAGGATGATTTTTACATGTTTTTTTATCTATTTTTACAACTTTCTCTATAAACTCGTTCATATCATCCTTTAAGTGAGAAATAACGAAATCATATTTGTTTTTTTTAAGATATTTTTTCAGTAATGAATTTATGAGTTTTTTTTCACATTCAAACCATTTTCCTGTAACTGGTATATCATAGTTACTTGCTGGATATATAAGTTCCAGTTCTCTTGGAACTAATCCCATTGGAGAAGTAATTATTATTTCATGAATGATCTCTGGATTATTTGTTGATTGAGTTGCTCTTCTAAAAAAACTGTGTGATTTTGAAAAGGAATATGGTTTTTTTGCTGAGCATGGTAAAAGAAGAAGAATCTTAGCTTTTTTTGGTTTTTTATATCTATCAATAACTCTTTTTTGAAATCTTTTTATCTCAGGTCTATTTAACGACTCGATAGATGTTGCATTAAGAATGTTACTTTCTATGAGAGGTGCTTTTTCTTCTAAAAAATCATTGTAATTTTCATCTAACTTTCTTAAAATACTTGTTAGATGAGGGCTTGTTTTTACTCTTTTTTCTACTAGATCTCTAAGATTATTATTTCTTATAGAGTTTCTAATATTTTTGATCTCAGAAAAAAGCATGTAGTAATTGTGATTAAGGATTTCTTTGAAAGTCATTTCTTTTGGTTCTTTCTTAAGTTTCATACATATCGGGCAAGTGCAGGGATTTTCTTTTAGATCCTTTGCTTTTTTATTCCCATCGCTAAAAAACATGATTTTTTTTCTAGCTTTGATTATTGCATTAGTTGAATCAAAAAGATCAATTCCAAGATAAACTAGCAATGATAAATTAGATGGTTCAGAGATTGCAGGCATATACAGAATTTTTCCATATCCCTTTTTCTCTCTAATTTTTATTATTTCAGACAAAAAGTCATTTGTTTTTCTAAAAAGTTGCTTAGAATATTTTAAAAAATAAATGTTTGTTTCATCGATTTTATGAAAATTATTTTCTTTTATTTGAAAAAAATCTTTATCTGTATCAATATTTTCTAAAAATTTAATAGAGGATTTTTCAAAATCTTTATCTGTTTTAGTTAAAACTATCTCAGAGAAACTTGGCGATTTGAAACGTTTTGAATCTATAAATAAAATATTTGGAGAATTGATTTTTTTATTTTTTATTTTGATTTCTCCGATATGTCCAGGTCCATCTTGATTTAAGATTCTGAAATTCATTATCTTTTCGTATAAAGAACTAGTTTATAAGATATATTAATGTCTGAAGTATCTTTGTCCTGAAAAAACCATTGCAATACCGTGTTCATCAGCAGCATTTATAACTTCTTCATCACGTATGCTTCCACCTGGTTGAATTATTGCTTCTACTCCTGCTTTGGCAGCTAGATCAACTGCATCACGGAATGGGAAAAATGCATCACTTGCTAGAGTGCTTCCTTTTATGTTTTCTTTTCCTTTATGTGTTGCAATCCATGCAGCATCTACTCTAGCAGTCTGTCCACCACCGATCCCTACAGTCTGGGTGTCTTTTACAAATACTACAGAATTTGATTTAACATGTTTTACTACTTTTACTGCAAATTCCATTGATTTAATTTGTTCATCTGTGGGTTTTTTCTTACTTACTATCTTCCATTCTTTTCTTGGTGTTAAATAGCTGTCTCTTTCCTGTGATAAAAAGCCACCTACAACACTTCTAAATCTCATTCCCTCTCGCTTTATTTTTTTATCAAGGCCTTTTAATTCAAGAATTCTAAGATTTTTCTTTTTTGAAAAAATATCTCTTGCTTCTTTAGAAAAACTTGGAGCTATTACTAATTCTAAAAAAAGATTAGATAGTTCTTCTGCTACTTCTTTTCCTACTTCCCTGTTGAAACTGATAATTCCGCCGAATGGTGAATATGTGTCAGTTGAAAAGGCATCTTTCCATGCTGTTAAAAGAGTATTTGCACTAGCAACACCACATGGCGTTGCATGTTTGATAATAACACAAGTTGGTTCAATATATTCTTTTAATGCTTCAATAGCACAATCCCCATCAAGTATATTGTTATATGATAATTCTTTACCTTGAAGTTTAACTGCATTTGTAATAGATGGTTCAGTAACTTCAGGTATTTCTTTATAAAAAGCTCCTTTCAAATGTGGGTTTTCACCATATCTCATATTTTGTTTTTTACGCATTGTTATGCTTTGTGTTTCTGGTAAGCAATTGTTAGTCCATCTTTTTCTTAGATAGTTTGATATTATTGTATCATATTGAGCAGTATGAGTGTATGCGTCTATTGATAGTTTTTCTCTTTCTGAAACATCTAAATCTCCTTTATCTTTTAGAATTTCTATTACCTTTTTGTATTGGTTTTTATCAGTTACAACTATTACATCCTTGTAGTTTTTTGCTGCAGATCGTATTAAAGTAGGTCCACCTATATCAATATTTTCAATCACATCATCTATTCCAACTTTTTCTTTTTTAATTGTTTTTTCAAAAGGATATAAGTTGCATACAAGTAAATCAATTGTATTTATACCATGCTTTTTTAGAGTATCCATATGTTCTTTGTTTTCTCTTTTTGCAAGTATTCCACCGTGAACTTTTGGATGCAGGGTTTTTACTCTACCATCTAGCATTTCTGGAAAATTAGTAACCTTTGATATTTTGATTATTGGAACATTTGATTTTTGTAGAACACTAGCTGTTCCACCTGTTGAAATAATTTTGATATCAAGTTTAGATAGTTCTTTTGAAAACTCTACTATACCTTCTTTGTCAGATACACTTATTAATGCTCTTTTTACACTCATCTACTGTTACCCAAAATGCATTGTAATATTGTTCATAAACATTTGGGTTTTTTAAGAGTTTTTTTCAATATCTATTGCTTCTTTTAGACTTATTTTTCCTTCTAATACTTTTTTTGCTGTTTCCTCTGAGATTGTGAACCTGCCATTTGTACTTATCCTGCTTTTTTCCTGTACGTTTCTAATTTCACCTTTTGTTGGCTCGAGAGGCAGTTTGCTTTGTACTTTTCCACCGTGTATTAATGCTATTGCTGCAGCTGCTTCACTGTCGCGAAGGTGTCTTTTTACTTGTGATGAAGGAGTTGTCTTAGTTTCATCAACTATTTCTATTGGTATTTTTAAGGGTATCAAAGAATTTATAATTCTATTTCTAGATAGAATTGATCCATGCCCAATTCTAATAATTGTTTGAATTGAGGGGTATTCTTTTAAAAATCTCTTTATTTTTTCAGCAACTCTTTTTGGGTTATCAACATGTGTTTTACATAGAAGTGTGTCATCACCTACAACTGCAATTCCAGGTTTATCGCCTGGATCAATTCCAATGTATATAGTTTGGTAAAGATCCTTTCCTATCAATGTTTGTACAGCTAGGTCTACAGCATGTTCTACAGTATCATATGCATCAGCTGCAATTACTTTTGTTTTTTTAACATCGTGTAATTCGTTGTTTGAGGTTATAACAACTTTAATTTTACTTGGAATATTATTAAGTGAAGAAAGAGAAACATACGGAATTTTTCTTTTTCTAAGTATCTTTAATATATCATAATAAAGAGAAAAATTTTTTGTGTATACTCCTAAAGTTTTCATTTAAAAATCCTAAACATTTATCTAAATTTATATATTTTGGATACGATGTAACGCATTATATTTTAAAAAGTATTTAATACATTTAAGTATTCAATAATGTGTATAATTAAAATATAATTGATATAATTTTTTATCGCTCCCAAGATTCTTTTTTATCAATATA
>CAZKQS010000004.1:0-8283 GCA_964554985.1 uncultured Thermoplasmatales archaeon
CTTTTAGAGAAATATTGTTTTTTTTCAAAAAATCAATGCTGCTTTTTTCTCTACCAGTAATACCTGGAATTAATGGGTCACTTGAATATTGTAAAAGTTTATAGACAGGTCTAGTTTCTCTACCAAAATAACAAATATCTTTTTTATAATTAATTAAACCATTTTTTTTACCATCATCAAGAATTTCTCTATTTAGGCCAGAAAGCTTTCCATGTTTTCTATGTTGAAGATCACCGCATGCCCCAATTATTGCAAGAGGTGATAGATTCATGTTTATCTTGTCAATTTCTCTAGATACAAAATATGTAGCACCAGCTCCACTTAGTTCAAAACCTCCATCTCTTCCAAATAGATGTGGATTTAAGTGAAAATTTAAATCAGAGTCTTCTGGACATATATGATGATCAGTTATTACCTTGTTTATTTTTGGTGAATTATTAGATATACTGCTGCCAAGATCTGTAAACCATACAAGTTCATGGTTTTGATCTTTAATTTTTTCTAAAACTTTATCATCAAGCTGCTTTACAAATTCTATAGAGAAATTTTTGTTTAATCTCTCAAGTGTTTTATATGCAATCGAACCTGATGTTATACCATCTGCATCAATGTGAGTTACAATATGTATGTCTTTAGATTTTTTTATAATCCTGCCTATCTCTTGTGCTCGATTCTTCAAAAAATTACATCCTCAAATAAAGTAATAAGCAGTAGGTAAAAAATTTTTCGAAAAGAAATTATAATAATGAAACATTCCTAATCCAATAAAAAGGAGATATAATGCCAAATTTTTGTGTGAAATGTGGAAAACCATTAGATAAAAATGCTAAATTTTGTGTCAACTGTGGAACAAAAGTTCAACAAGAACCTGTAACAAAAACTCCTCAAAAACCTGTTCAGCCTCAAACAAATCAACCAAAACAATCAGTTGTTTCACAGAATATGTGGCATCAAAACCAATATAAAATCAGAAAAAAAGTACTTGCAATAGGTAATAAGTATTGGATAGAAGATTATGCTGGAAATCTTCTTGGTTTTTGTAAACAAAAAATTTTGAAACTAAAAGAAGATATACGAATTTTTTCAGATGAATCAATGAACCAAGAGTTATTTAATATCAAGCAAGAACAAATTTTTGATGCCTGGGGTTCATTTGCTATATCAGATTCAGTGTATAATACTACAATTGGATATATAAGACGTGGTTTTCTCTCTGAATTAGGTAGAGATGCATGGGAAATCCAGGATGCAAATAAAAGACCAATTGGTAGGATATTTGAACAATCCCTTGGAAGAGCTCTTGCAAGAAAATTTATGCCAGGCGGAGGCCTGGTCCCTGAAAAAATGCAGATTGAACTAAATGGGGAAATAATTGCTGAGGTTAATCAAAAATTCAAGATTATTGGTGATATTTGGGAAATGAATATTTTTAAGTTACCTGAAAACGTTGATAGAAGAGTTTTAATTGCTACAATGCTTATGATGGGTAACATTGAGCGAGATAGAAAGTAAAAAAAATTTTAGAAGATTTTTTTAATCTTCTGCCATTTTTTTGTATGTTTTATATCTGTCGTTAACACTTTCTTCAAGTAATTTATGTAATTTTTCTGCTTCATCTGGGAATGATCTATAGAGTGTGTTGTATCTAATTTCACCCATTAGAAAATCATGTAATTTTCCGTTTGGCTCTTTTGAATCAAGTTGGAATGGGTTTTTTCCTTCTTCTTTTAATCTTGGATCAAACCTATAAAGCGGCCAGTAACCTGTGTCAACAGCTAGTTTTTCTTCGTTTTGTGATCGTCCCATACCTTGTTTTATGCCGTGGTTGATACATGGTGCATATGCAATAACTAATGATGGGCCAGGGTATGATTCAGCTTCCTTTATTGCTTTCATGAGTTGGTTTTTGTTTGCACCCATTGAAACACTAGCTACATACACATAGCCGTAAGTCATAGCCATTCTGCCGAGATCTTTTTTTACTGTTTTTTTACCAGAAAATGCAAATTTAGCTACAGATCCGACTGGTGTTGCTTTTGATGATTGACCGCCTGTGTTTGAATATACCTCTGTATCAAGGACTAAGATGTTTACATCTTTGTTCATGGCAATAACGTGGTCAAGACCACCATATCCAATATCATATGCCCATCCATCTCCACCTATAATCCAGTGAGATGGTTTTGTAAACATATCTTTTGATTCCCAGATTTCTTCAAATATGTCTGTTTTGTCTTTCTTTTCTAGTTCTTTTTGAATTTTAAGTGAAAGATCTTTTGATTCATCGCCAAGGTTAAAGTTATCAAGCCATTCTTCGAATAGATTTTTTAGTTCGCCATCAACTTTTTTGTCTTGAATTGCTTTTTCGACATTCATTTTAAGATGTTTTCTTCTCTGAGTTGTTGCAAGGTGCATTCCAAATCCGTATTCTGCATTGTCTTCAAATAAGCTGTTTGCCCATGCTGGTCCATGTCCATTTTTATCTTTTGCCCATGGTACAGATGGCGCATAACCGCCCCATATTGATGAACAACCCGTAGCATTTGCAATAATCATTCTGTTTCCATAGAGCTGAGTAATAAGTTTTACATAAGCTGTTTCTCCGCAGCCAGCACATGCTCCGGAGAATTCAAGCAGTGGTTTTTTGAATTGAGATCCTTTAACACTGTATTTTTTAAATCCGCCTGTTCTTTCTGGTAAATTATTCAAATAATCAAACAATGGAGCTTCTTTTTCAAGTTGTGTTTCTTTTGGTTTCATAATAAGAGCTTTACCTTTTGGTGCAGGACAAATATCAGCACAGTTTCCGCATCCGACACAATCAAGAGGTGAAACCTGTATTCTAAATTTGTATTCTTTTGCTTCTTTACCCATTGCGTTGATTCCTTTAAAGCCATCTGGTGCGTTTTCTTCTTCTTTGGAATTTACTAGATATGGTCTAATTGCTGCATGTGGGCATACCATAGCACACTGATTACATTGGATACAATTCTCAGGCACCCATTCAGGTACATCGATTGCTATGCCTCTTTTTTCATATTTACTTGTTTCAAGTGGGAAAAAGCCGCTTGGTTTAAAATCAGAGGTTTTTAGTTCATCACCTTTAAGTGAGGCCATAGTTTCAACAACGTTTTCTACAAATTCTGGTTTATTGTTTTCTGTTGATTCTTTTTTATCTTCAGCATTTTTCCATGAATCAGGATAATCAATTTTTTCTATTTTTTCAAGTGCTCCATCTACTGCTTTGTAGTTCATGTTAACTATTTCATCGCCTTTATGGCCGTATGTTTTTTTGATTGCTTCTTTCAATAGTTTTACTGCTTCATCTACTTCTAAAATTTCTGATAGTTTGAAAAATACAGTCTGCATAACCATATTGATTCTTTGACCAAGCCCTACTTCTTTAGCGATTTTTACTGCATCAATGTTATAGAATTTTAGATTGTTTTCTGCAATTTTTTTCTTAAGGTTTGCAGGGAAAACTTCTTCCATTTCTTCAAGTGACCATGGCGAATTAAGAACAAATGTTCCACCTTCTTTTATTCCCTCTAGTAAATCATATTTATCAACATATGTTGGATTGTGGCATGCGATATATTCAGCTGTATTAATTAGATATCTTGCTTTTATTAAAACATCTCCAAAACGAAGATGTGAACGTGTGACACCACCTGATTTCTTTGCATCATATTCAAAGTAACCTTGTGCATATTTGTCTGTGTTATCACCTATTATTTTGATAGCGTTTTTGTTTGCGCCAACTGTTCCATCACCGCCTATTCCCCAGAATTTACAGCGAACTGTTGATTCTGGTGCTGTGTCAATTTTATCTGATGGTTCAAGTGATGTATTTGTTAGATCATCATTTATACCAATTGTAAAATTGTTTTTTGGCTTTTCTTTTTTAAGGTTATCAAAAACAGTCTTAGCCATAGTTGGTGTGAACTGTTTTGAGCTTAGACCGTATCTACCTCCAACAATAGTTCGAATATCACCTTTTTGTTGAAATACTGAACAAACATCAGTATATAGTGGTTCACCAAACGAACCTGGTTCTTTTGTTCTATCAAGAACAGCTATCTTTTTTGCTGATTTTGGAATTGTATTATAGAATGTTTCAGCAGAAAATGGCCTGTAGAGTCTTACAATAACTACTCCTACTTTTTCACCCTTTGAATTCAGATATTCAACTGCTTCTTCAGTTGTTTTTGATCCAGCTCCCATCATAATTATTACTCTTTCAGCTTCGGGGTCGCCGTAATAATCAAATAGATGATATTGCCTACCTGTTATCTTTGCAACTTTATCCATTTCTTCTTGGACTATTTGTGGGACTTTTTCATAATACTCGTTTCCCCTTTCTCTAACCTGGAAATATGTATCAGGTCCCATTGCACCCATTCTTATATGAGGATGCTCTGGGTTGAGTGCTCTGTTTCTATGTTTTTTTATTGCATCTTTGTCTACTAGTTTTTCCATTTCTTCGTATTTTATAACATCTATTTTTTGAATTTCATGTGAACTTCTGAATCCTTCAAAGAAATGTAAGAAGGGTACAGAAGACCTTAGAGAAGCTAAGTGTGCAACTAATGCTAAATCCATTATTTCCTGAATTGATGCAGAGGCAATTTCAGCAAAACCAGTTGGTCTAGCGGCCATTGCATCAGAGTGATCGCCAAAAATTGATAGAACTTCACAAGCAATTGAACGAGCTGCTATGTGAAATACTGCTGGCATTAGTTCTCCTGCGATCTTATACATATTTGGAAGCATTAGTAAAAGTCCTTGTGATGCTGTAAAAGTTGTTGTCAATGCGCCTGCCGCTAGGGATCCATGTATTGCTCCTGCTGCTCCTGCCTCTGATTGCATTTCTGTTACACTTACGGTTTGTCCGAAAATATTTTTACGGCCCTGTGCAGACCAAGCATCTGCCATTTCACCCATCGGTGAAGAAGGAGTAATAGGATAAATAGCAGCAACATCACTTAAAGCATAAGCAACATGGGCTGCAGCAGTGTTACCATCCATACTTTTCCAATTCATTTTTTTATTATTTTTACTAGGTGTTTTTTCTTTTACCATTAATTCTGACATATATTTTTCGCCCCGATTTGTAAGATAATTACCCGAATCAAGGGCTCGTAAATAAACATTTTGTATGAAAAATATATAACGTATAAAAAAATTGAAAATAATTCAAAATCTAAAATGTTTATTTCTCGCAAGAATCTTGGCCGTTTTTGTTTTTAGTAGAGTCTTTAATTTTCACCCATTTTCCATCTATTTTTTCCAATCCGTTTGTTGTTACTATATATCCTTTTCTTTTTCGCCTCAAATTAGCCCAATTAACTAATATCGAAGGCAGTATGAGAATTGTTGTAAATAACGAATACAAAATTGTTATCGATAAAATTACTCCAAATTGTTGTTGTGGCGGGATAGGTGCAAATGCAAGTATTCCAAAACCGCATGCTGTAGTTAGTGCTGCAATTAGAAGTGCACCACCTGTATGAGATATTGTTTCGCACATAGCTTTTTCGATATCTCCTGTTTTATCTGCAACTAGTCTAAATCTCTCTGTTGCATGTATAGAATAATCAATTCCTATTCCAATTGTGATACTTGTAATAGTTATTGTTAAAGCATTTAGTGAGTAACCTATGATATACATTGTTCCAAGGACCCAAACCATGGTTATTCCAACTGGAATTAATGCAACAAGACCAAGCAGTGGATTTCTATAAGCAATTATAAGAACAATTGATGCAAGAACTATTGAAACAAGTGTGGAAAGAATCTGACTTTCTGTAAGTGAATCTGTAATAGTTAATGTTATAACGTTTTGACCTGTAACTTCAGCAGATGCATCACCGTAATCTGAGAGATCGTTTTCTAATTCTTTTTTCAAAACTCCTAGTGTGCCTTCAAATGATTCACTTTTCGGCTCTTCAACCAGAAACGAAATGTATATCCTAATTACTGCTGCATCATATCTTCCATTATCATCTCTGTGTAAAACATTTTTTGTTTGAGCAGATATTTCTTCCATTTGGATATCTTGATAATTAAAGCCTTGAATGGTTTCTAGGTCAAAATCTTCTATATTAAATTTTTCTAAACTTCCCCCTTCTTTACCATATAGATAATCAAACAAGTTTTCAACATCTTTATCTGATTTTGGGATTCCTGTTTTATTATCGATATTAAAAGTAGTTGCTATTGTTTCATTATCTTTTACTGCATCTTGGATAACTGTATAAATGCTAGTTGTTTTTAGAGAGTCATCAGGATTTTTAGCAATAAATGTATCATCTCTGAAATTGTAATGGGTGTTATATATACCTCTAAGAGTTTGGACTGTTGCAATGTTTCCTTCAATTAATATATACTCCTGGGTTTGAGTTGACGATGGAAATTCTTCACTTATATCTTCAAATAGCTCGATTGAAGGTGTGTCTTGTGGTGCGAATTGTTGGATATCAAAGCCGGTATTCAAGTTTATTGCATTTAAGGCAAGAAAAGAGGATAAAATTATCATTATAATTAGAATTTTCTTGTTATGATGAAGAATTACTTTTGCAACTTTGCTCATAATAAAGCTTACATCAAAAATTCTTATTTTCTTTGGTTTAATTCCTGCTCCTTTTTTCCTATCTAATATATATCTAAAAGCAGGTAGAATTGTTACAGCGGTAATGAAGGTGTAAAAAACACCTAGGCCAAGGAGCAACCCAAAATCCTTTATTGCAGGAACTGAGGCTGTAAAAAAAGACATAAAAGCAATTACTGTTGTAAGCATTGCAAGAAACATCGCACCGCCGATTTCAGTTACAGATTTTAGTATTGCCTCTGAGGGTTTTTTACCTTTCTCAAGTTCTACTCGGTAGTTGTGAAATAAATGAACTGCGTAATCAACACCCAGCCCCATAATAAGTGGTACTAATGCGACTTGCATTACGCTGAAGTCAAGACCTAATAAGACTAGTGTTCCAAAAAGCCAGACTGTTGCAATAAGTAGTGAGACCATTGGAAGAATTACATAAGATATTTTTCTAAAGTTAATTAAAAGTATTATAAAAATGATAATAAATATAGCCGGTCCAATGAATTGATTTGCCTCTGAGGTAACCTTGTTTATTTCAGCTGTTATTACTCCATCACCTGTGGTCTGAACTTTTATAAAATCCTTTTTTTCGTCAATATCATTTATGTTATTGACAACTGCTTTGTTTACTTCAATGATTTTTTCATATCCTCTGGTTCTATTCAATTCTAAAAGGACCAAACTAGCTGATGGTTTATTATTTTCCTCAAAATCTTTTGATACAAAACCTTTAATTCCAATCTTTAGATCATCAAAGAAATCAGGTCTTATGAATAAAATTTTTTCTTCTGATTTTTCATCTTCATATCTATCAAAATATTTCCATGAGCGTTCAATATCTTTTAATGCTATCCTATCTGATATGGGTATATCTTGATTTGAATAATTGAAAAATTCATCAAATCCGTACAAAGAAATCTGATCATTTGTAAACCTTTTTATAAGCCTATCTGCAATGCTTCCTATTAATGGTTTTTTAGAAATTTCTTTTATCTTTTCAAATAAAAAACTTGAGTTAATCTCTATTCTTTTCCATGGCATTAGATTTGAACTTTGATAGTACCTTGAACCAACCTCAAAATCGCCTAGTTTTGCAGGTATCTGAAAACTACCAAGACTTGTTGCAATTCCATATCTTCCAATTTCTTCTCTTGAAACTGAGATCTTTATTTCGTTTTTTTCTCTATTAAGATTGATTTCACCTGATTCTAAGGGTATTGGAAAAGACATATTTTGGCCGGGAGGTTTAAGCCATAGATAAACACTTTTTTCATATGTGTTAAATAATTCTCTTGATCTAAAATTGTCAACTAAGCTCTTAATATTGTTAAACAAACCATTTCCATATATCCACAATGGATGTTTTGGCTCTATATGAGCTGCAATTTTATAATCAAGATCAATATCTTCAAAAATCGGTAGTTCATTATCAAAATCAACATACCATTCATAGACGTTAATTGTACTTATTGGAATTTTAAGTTCTGATTCTAACTTTGATAAATCAAAAACTTCGATATTAAAACTAATTTTTTCATTATTATATTCAGCATTTCCGTTTTTAACATCAATACTATCAATTGATTGGCCTTTGAATAATCTAGGAAACATCGAGTAATCAATTTCTTCGTTTTCATCGTCATTATCAAAAAAACTTATTTTTTTTGGAATATTTTCTG
>CAZKQS010000004.1:8293-21197 GCA_964554985.1 uncultured Thermoplasmatales archaeon
GTATAAAACAGTATTAATTTCTTCGTTTGTGCATTCATCTATTTTTTTTCCATATTCAAAAAGACAGATTTGATCTATGAACGTTGTGATACTAACAGTATTATTTACTTCATTTGTGTCTTTAATGTTTTTTTCAATAAAATAAATTTCTCTTAGTGATTCTGGTGTTAGGATACTTTCAGATTCTTGTTTTTCTAGGTATAAAAACATTGTCTGAATGTTTTGACCGAAGTATTCTGTAATTCTGTTGCTTGCCTTGATTACTTCTTCTTCAGGCATAAAATCCTCAAATTCAGTTTTCATCTCAATTTGGGGTAATAATGTTGACATACCTATGGTTATAATTAGTACTAAACTTACAACAAGCCAAGGTCTTTTTTCAATGAATTTTCCTAGATATTCTAGCATTTTAATCATTAGTGGTTTATTTGATTTTTATTTGTAACTAAATCTTAATATATAATACTAATTATATTTATACATCTTATTATTTAAATTTACCCCCAGTAATTGAACATAATTTACTTCTTACTAAAAACATAACTGTTATATAATAATTGTTAATACCACTCAGGCAGGGTGAGAGGTTATTATGGACATTTCGATAATAGTTCCAATAGGTGGATTAATAGCTTTGCTTTTTGCAATTTTTTTGTATTACAATGTCAAAAAACAAAGCTCAGGAAACAAAAAAATGCAAGAGCTAGGTTCTGCAATAAGAGAAGGAGCAATGGCATTTTTAAATAGCGAATATAAAGTTTTGATTATATTTGTAGTAATAGTTGCATCTTTACTTTTTATTGCATCGTTTGTTAAGGGTAGCAATATCGAGCCGGGTCTATCTTTGGCTTTTATCATAGGTGCTATTTTTTCTGCACTAGCAGGTAATATTGGCATGAGGATGGCAACAATGGCAAATGTTAAAACTGCCGAGGGGACAAAAAGTAGTCTTTCAAAAGGACTTTCTATCGCGTTTTCAAGCGGGGCAGTTATGGGGATGTGTGTAGTAGGTCTCGGCGTCCTTGGAGTGTTTAGTCTTTATTATGTTTTTGATATGTTGATTGTTGATTCTGCTACCAAAGCCATCACTGTAACTAACATACTATTTGGATTCGGTTTTGGAGCATCTTCTATAGCGTTATTTGCTCGTGTAGGTGGCGGAATATATACTAAAGCAGCTGATGTTGGAGCTGATCTTGTAGGAAAAGTAGAAGAAGGGATTCCTGAGGATGATCCAAGGAACCCTGCAGTTATTGCTGATCAGGTAGGAGATAATGTTGGAGATGTTGCAGGAATGGGTGCAGATCTGTTTGAGTCATATGTAGACTCACTTATTGCTACAATGGCTCTTGCAGCAGTTGCCATGGCAGCTTTTATACAATCAGGTACTGATCAAATTCTTGGAAGACTGGTTTTGACAGCTAGCAATATTGATGCAGCACTGTGGCTTCCACTTATACTTGCTTCGTTAGGAATTATTGCATCGATTTTTGGTGTGTTATTAGTCACACTTGGTAAAGGAAAAAATATCTATGGTGCATTAAGAAATTCTCTATATGTTTCAGCTGTTCTAACCGCTATTTTTTCATTCATAGCAACTTGGTTCCTTCTTAATGATTTAAATCCATTTTATGCAATTCTTGCTGGTCTTGCAGCAGGACTTGTCATTGGTTTTAGCACGGAATATTATACATCTGAAAAAAGAAAACCTGCACAAAGTATTGCCGAAGCTTCAAGAACTGGGCCAGCAACAGTTATTATACAAGGTCTGCAGGTAGGGATGATCAGTACAATTATTCCAGTCCTCTCAGTTGCATCAGCAATGTTAATTGCTTATTATTTTGCTGATTTTTATGGAGTGGCAATTTCAGCAGTTGGTATGCTTTCTATTCTTGGTGTGTCTCTTGCAACAGATTGCTATGGACCTGTAGCGGATAATGCACAAGGCATTTCAGAGATGGCGGGAATGGGTAAAGAAGTTAGAGAAAACACTGAACAACTTGATGCTGTTGGAAATACTACTGCAGCAATGGGTAAAGGGTTTGCAATTGGTTCAGCTGCAATCACTGCACTTGCTTTAATTTTTACATATATTACAACTGCTGGAGCTTTAGGATATAATTTAGCTTTAGATCTTGCAGATCCAAATGTTGTAGTTGGTATATTTATAGGTGCTATGCTTCCGTTTGTATTTACCGCTCTTACAATGGGTGCTGTTGGCCGTGCGGCATATCAGATGGTTGAAGAAGTAAGGAGGCAATTCAAAGAACTAGGTTTATTAAAAAGTGACAAAAACAAACCAGATTACAAAGGATGTGTTTCTATAAGTACAAAACAAGCTCTCAAAGAGATGGTTATTCCAAGTGTGCTTGCTGTCGTTTCTCCAATTGTTGTTGGCGTAATCTTAAAACCTGAAGGATTAGGAGGATTACTTGTTGGTTCTATTTCAACAGGTTTTTTACTTGCTGTATTTCTAGCTAATTCTGGTGGAGCATGGGATAATGCAAAAAAATATATTGAGTCAGGTAACTTAGGTGGGAAAAATTCAGATGCACACAAGGCAACTGTCATAGGTGATACTGTTGGAGACCCGTGTAAAGACACATCTGGCCCTTCACTAAATATACTTATCAAATTGATGAGTATCGTATCATTGGTATTTCTGCCGCTAATCATTGCTCTAACCTAAACTTTAACTATTAGTTTTAGATTCAAAAAGCATATAAAGAGTAAATATATTCCAAAGCGTTTATTAATTAGTGTAAAGAAGTGATATAAAATGTATTATGAAGTGAGACTTGAAGATACAGTTCGCATACCACCAGATAAATTTGGTGATGACCTAAACGAAGTTGTCACAAAGATTGTTCAGGAAACATTTGAAGGAACAATGAAGAAAAAATATGGAATAATTGTTATTGCAGATGATATTAAGGCTATTGGTAATGGAGTCGTAATACATGGTGATGGTGCTATGTATCAAAAAGTTGCCTTTAATGCATTAACATATAAACCTGAACTTCAAGAAGTAGTTGATGCAGTTGTATGTGAGATTGTAGAGTTTGGCGCATTTTGTCATATAGGGCCATTAGATGCACTAGTTCACATGAGCCAAATTATGAATGATTATGTTGAAGTTGATTCAGAAAGCGAGGTAATTACTGGCAAAGAGAAAAAACAAATACTTCAAACTGGTGATCCAGTTAGAGCAAGAATTGTTGCTGTTAGTTTAAATGAATTGTCCTCAAGAGAAAGTAAAATTGGTCTAACAATGAGACAGCCCTTCCTTGGTTCTTATAAATGGATTTATGAAACCGAAGATGACAAAAAGAAGAAAGGAAAAAAGAAATCAAAAAAATCAAAAACTAAAGGAAAGGATAAAAAATGAAGAAGAAACTAAGAGCATGTAAAACCTGTCATTTCTTAACAGAAAGTGATGTTTGTCCTCATTGTTCTCTTCCAACTTCAAAAAGATGGAGAGGATACTTGATAATAAGAGATCCAAAAAATTCAGTTGTTGCTGAAAAAATGAACATCAAAAAACCTGGTAAATACGCTCTTAAAGTAATGTAGTTTTTTTATTATGAAAGTTTTACCTAAGAATCTTCGGCATAAACTAAAAGAACCAATGGGCAAGCTTTTAGTTGGAAAAGACCTTTTAGAATTACTTAAGAAAGAAAAATATATTGTATCAATCGGCGATCAAGTAACTTATACTTTACTAAAAAACGATATTAAGCCAATTTTTTGTGTGGTTGATTATCATACAAGAAGAGGTATTTGTCCAAAAGAAATAGTTGAAAAAATTAAGAATTTTGGTGAAAAAAAACTTAGTGTAGATAACCCTCAGGGAACAATAACAGATGATTTAGTAAATGGTATCAAAGAAGGTTTTAAACATTTAAAACCTGGTTATTTAAGAATTGAAGTTGTTGGAGAAGAAGATTTAGCTTCTCTCCCATCAATTTTTTATGCTCCGTCAGTCGTAACTATAATATATGGATTGCCAGATAAGGGGGTCTTAGTTATTAAACCAACTAAGGAAAATAAAGAAAGAAGTAAAGAAATACTAGATAAGATGTGAGTACTATGGAAATAAATATAGATTCCAAGAGAAATAATCCGCTTCTCAATAGAACAGAAGTTCATTTTACTATAATCCATGAAGAAGAAAAGACACCTAATAGGGACCTAGTTAGAACTGAACTTGCTGATAAATTAAACTCTAAAAAAGAAAATATAATTGTAAATTATTTAAATCCTGGTTTTGGAATGTCAAAAACCACGGGTTATGCAAAGGTTTACAGTTCTAAAGATAAAATTAAAGATCAAGAGCGTAAATTTATACTTAAGAGAAACAAACTTGGTGAAACAAAGAAAAATAAGCCAAAAGAAGAAAAAAAGACTGAGAGAAAACCAGAGGAAGTAAAAAAAGAAAAGCCTATTGAAAAAGCAGATAAAACTGAAGAACCAAAAAAAGAAGAAGTTCAACCTGATAAAAAAGAAGAAAAGACAGATGAAACAAAAGAAAAACCTGAAGAACCTAATAAAAATGAAGATAAACCTGAACAAAAAGAACCTGAGAAAAAATCAGATGAGAAAAATACTGAAGATTCAAATAAAGAAAATGAGAAGGAATAATTATGAAAAAAAGAGAAGTTTTCAAAGTTGAAGGTGAAAACGTAAATCGTACTCGTAAACACTGTCCAAAATGTGGCCCTGGAGTTTTTTTAGCTGAACACAAAAACAGGGTTAGCTGTGGAAAATGTGGTTATACAGAGTTTAAATCAGGCGGTAAAAAGAAGAATAATGAAAGTAAGCCTGAAAATTCTGATAAAGCAAAAGAAGAAAAAAACCAATAATTTCAAAATCTAAACAAAATAAAGTAAGAGATTACACAAAAAACCAAATAGAACACTAAAAAATATAATCACTTGTATAAGAATAGACAAAGAAAGAACTTTCTCTTATATTTCTATTTTTATGATAAAAAAATAAAAGAAAATATTTTTTTAAAAATCAAATAAACTTTCAATTCCTTCTAAATTAGGATTTTCAATCCCGCATTTTTTAACTACAAACATTTTATCAAGAAGGTGCAGTTCTTTTATAAAACCTTTAAATTCTTTTGATAGGCTTTCGCTAAATCTCTTTGCATCTTTAATGTCATTACCTTCAAAGCAAATAATCCAGTCATATGCTCCGTTTGTATAAATGCTACTCATTATTTTTACACCAATTTCATCTGCTTTTTCTTCCATCTTTCTTTTTGTTATAGTGTCTAGCATCTTTTTTGTGATTGGTTGGTTTGTCCTTTTTATAAGCATTATGTAACTTTTTTTGTTTAGTTTTTCTTCGTTTATTACTGCGGTATATCCCCAGATTGTATCGTTTTTTTCTAGATTCTTGATTATTCGCCATACTTTTTGTCTTGAAAATTTACAAGTTTTTGCAATTTCATTAATGCTTTTGTTCGAGTCTTTTAAAAGTTCGTTAATGATCTTTTTTTCATCCTTCTTAATTTGTTTTTTACTGTTTTTTGCCATATTGTTGCAACATAATGTAAAAGCATTATAAAAACTCTTTGATTTTGAGAAACAAATGTAATAAAAATAATTACTATTTACAAAAATGTTGCGTTACTAGATTGAATATTATGTAATATAGTGGAAAACTTGTTTTTTTAGTATTTTTATGAAATAAAGAAGTAATATATAAAAGTTACATAAAAAATAAATTCTTATAACGTAAATACCAATTTTTACAATGTATAATGTGATGAATGTTAATTATAAGGAAAGTTAAGATTTATGAGTATATTGATTTAAGATTTAGAAAAATACATATTAGTAATACTTATATAAATTTAATATATACTATATTTGTACTCTAACCAAATAAGTTTTTAGATGCGGAAAGGAATGGAATATCTGTGAAATGGGATGCGCTACAGATGAAATCATTTAGATTAAAATATCGATACATAGTAGTATGTATTGTTATTTTAATTTTTGTTTCAAGTTTCTCTGTTGCTTATCCTGTTACAAAACAAAAAAAAGATTTAACTATACAATTAGAATTCAATTTTGAAAAACCTACCCTTTATAAAAAAACAATAGATACTCAAATGTTTACTTTTATAGAAATGAAAGATTGTATCTCAAATGGAAGAGTAGGAGAACCTATTATTCCATTTTATCCAGCAAAGATTCTTATTCCCTTAGGTTATAAAATCAAAAATATTGAACTTACCAATTCAAATTTTGAAAAAATTTTTTGCGATGTAAAGAATTTTCCTATCGCACCACAACAAGAGATCTTTCCAATTAGTGTAAACAAAAAAACAGAGCCTCTTAAAATTAAAGAAGAGGTGTACCATTCCCAAAAACCTGTTCACAAAGAAGTTTTTTCAGAAAAAAACATTGGATATTGCAAAGGATATAAAATTTCTACTGTTTATCTATATCCAGTAAATTATTATCCATGTTCAGGTGATCTCTTATTTACTGACTCAATAAATATTAAGGTTGAATTTGAAAAAGATTATTCTATTCAAAATAGCTATTTTAGAAATAACAAGAATGATGAAAATATAATTTTAGATCTTGTAGAAAATCCTGAAACTGTTGATACATACAACTCTTATAAAAATACTTTAGGATTTAATTGTTATTTGAGTGGTGGTTTATGTAATTCAAACGATACTTATGAATATGTAATTATTACAAATGAGTCATTGATAGATACAAATGGTTATCCTTATAACATATCTGATCTACAGTCACATAGGGAAAACTACAGTGATATGAATGCAATTTCGGTTACTGTTGAAGAGATAGATGCATGCCAAGAATATTGGAACGATTCAAGTATTTTTAATGATACCCAAGCACATATAAGAGAGTTTTGTAAAGATGCATATCATGATTGGGATACAGAATATATAATGATCCTTGGTGATTGGGACCCAGATAATTCTCATAAAATTGTACCCTACAGATCTTTTAAAGATGTACAAGAGATATATCCTAAAAAAACAATGGCAAGTGATATGTATTACAGCCATTTAGATACTAACTGGTTGTATGATGAAAGTGAGGGTATATGGGGTGGTGGAAAGGATGGGACTAACGATTTATATGGTGAATTATCTATAGGACGTATTGCCTGCTCAAATGCTCAAGAACTATCAAACTCAATATATAAGATTATAAACTATGATACAAATATTAGTTACCAAAATGAATGGCTAAGAAGTGTTTCTTTTTTTGGAGGAAATTTAGGTGATGACTGGGCAGCTACATCAAAAGAATACATGGAAGAACTAAGATTAGGAACAGATACATTTAGAACATTTACAGGTTTTGAAGAATGGAACAGTAATAAAACAACTCTACAATTTGATACAACAGAAAAAATATATCATGAAGATATTGGAAATGATTATTTAACAGATTATGATCATTCAATAGAAAACGATGCTTCTTCATTGATAAATCATTTAGGCCATACAGATGTAAATTTGCCCCTTGAACTTACAAATTGGAATTTGCGATATAACTCAAAACCTTTCTTTGCTTTTTCACAGGGATGTCTTGCTGGTAGATTCCATGATAATGATAAATCTGGATGTGAATTATTGATCTGTGATAATCAAAATAGGCACGCCTTTGGCTTAGTTTTAAACACTGGCTACGGTTACGGTTCAAGTTCAAATACAGATGGTCCAAGTCAATATATAAACTCATTTTTTTGGGATTATTTTTTAAACAGTACAAGTGAAAATCAAGAAGATTGGCAAATAGGAAAAGCAATGCTTTATGCAAAAGACAAGATGTCATCAACCATAGATTTACCTTCTCACGCATGGTGTTATGCGTGGTATAGTGCTAACTTATTTGGTGATCCTGCTCAGTCTATACGACTTAATTTTACAAATGATCCTATACAAATTGATAATGAAAATCCCTTGAATAACTCTATAGATGTTGATATAAATATTGGTAATATTAGTTGTAGGCTTTTTGATCCAAACTCAGATGAAATAAATTGGAATATATATTCGTTACCAGATATTGGAAATAATTCTGGATTAAATAGTGAAAATGGAGTTAAGACAGTTGATGTAAACAATCTTTCATTTTCAACAACCTATGAATGGCATGTTGATACTTTTGATGGAGATACTTATACAAATCATACGTATTATTTTACAACTCGATCTAGATATATTCCAAACAATCCATCTAATTTTTCTATAGAAACTATTTCAAAAAACCAGATTAATCTTACATGGAATATGTCAAATAGATCAGATTTTGTTTTAATTGAATATAATACGTCAAATGAAACATGGGAAAAGGGACAAGGAACTGAAATTTATAATGGATCAGATGTTTTTTATGTCCATAGATTTTTAGAAGAAAATACAACCTATTATTATCAAGCATGGGCCTTTAACATAACAGATTCCTGTTTTAGTTTGAATAATAGCAATCTAAATGAAACAACACTAATAAACCAAGCACCAATTTCTTTTGATGAAATACCTGAAAATAACTCTTACAATGTTGATATAGATCTAGGAAATGTTAGCGTATTTATTGATGATTCAGATGATACAAATTTTAATTACTCAATAGAAGGAAGAAATATTTCAAATATTCAAATAAATAATTCAGAGAATGGTATAAAATCAGCAAATGTTATTAATCCATTAAATTTCAATACAACATATCATTGGCATGTTAATTCTACAGATGGAAATATAAGTAGTAACAAAACATATTTTTTTAGAACAAGAGCGCCATATATACCAGATACTCCAAGAAATTTTTTAGCTAATTCTTACAATAGAACTTCAATAAACCTTACTTGGCAAATTGATCCTAATAATATTACTTATATTGAATGCAACAATTTAAGCAGTTGGGCAAAGGGCGAGGGAGACATTTTGTTCAATGCTATTGGTTCAAATATGATTCATGAGAATCTAAGTTTTAATACAATTTACTACTATCAAATTTGGTCATATAATTCAACTGATGATGTTTGGAGTGTAGGTTTTAATAATTCAAATGCTACAACTGATTCAAATACCGTTCCTAATACAACTCTAATAAATCCAGAAAATAATTCAAATGATGTATCAATTGATTTGTCAGAAATTAGCATAAGAATAAATGATTCAGATAACGATTCTTTAAACTATACGATAAAAACATTTCCTAATATTGGGAATTGTTCTGAAAACTTTAAAGAAAGTGGGGTTAAAAGCTTAATTGTTTCAGATCTTAGTTATTCAGAAACATATACAATTCAAGTTAATGTAACAGATGGATATAATAACAGAAATGTGACCTTTCAATTTACAACTGAGTCTAGACCTAAGACAAATAACAATGTTCCCTCAAACAACTATAATACTATGCAGGTTACAAATAAAAAACCTGTAGCTGTGATAAATGGGCCATACGCTGGTTCTGTTTTAGAAGAAATTGTTTTTAGTTCAGCTGGAAGTTATGACCCTGATGAAGATGAATTAATTTATAATTGGGATTTTGGTGATAATTCAACAGATGGGAGAATAAATCCTACTCATATCTACCAAAAACAAGGAAATTACACAGTGATACTTACCTTAACAGATACAGAAGATAATCAAGATACAGATCAAACATATGTTATTGTAGAAAAAAATAAAAATATTACATATACAACTAACAAAACAGATAATTCCACAAAAAGAGAAGGCAGCTGTGATCAAGTTTGTATATTAGATAAAATAGAAGAAAAAATCTTTTCAAATAAAACAATTGGAAATGAAACTATAAACCTCAAGATACAAGGAGTAGATCATTATTTAGTTGATATAAACAACAATGG
This sequence comes from uncultured Thermoplasmatales archaeon, assembly GCA_964554985.1. Classification (GTDB taxonomy): domain Archaea; phylum Thermoplasmatota; class E2; order DHVEG-1; family DHVEG-1; genus CAYZTD01. Next base: position 18,179 of record CAZKQS010000004.1, read on the forward strand.
TACATTTGATATTTTTTACAATACAGAAAATAAAAACTATACAAATTTAATTTATTATAATAAAGATATAATCTTGATAGATATTGATGGAGATAATAAATGGGATTATAAATATGAGATAGGATCAAATTTATTATCAATATATCAAACTCATTTACAAAATGAAAATAAAAAAGAAAGTGTATTTGATTTAATAATTCCTATCTTGATTATTTTAATTATCTTATCTATTATTCTTATTTTCCTCAAAAAGTTTATAGGCATATATATAAGGACTAAAAATAAAGAAAAAATATTTGATTATAATGATCTTTTAAAGTATAACAAAAAAGCATATTTTGAAAAATTCCAGGAAAGTAGTAAACTTGAAAGATTTGTTTTAAAAAATAACATTAGAAATAATTCTAGAGTAATAAAAGCAAATATTTTTGTTCCAAAAAAAATCTATAAAGAATTACCCAGCAAGAAAACATTTGATAGTATCGAATATGATTTGAAATTAGAATTAAATAATCTTGATTATTATAGAGGTAAAAGAGATCAGAGTAGTTATAATAAAGATAACTATTATGATTTTGATTTAGCAGTTGATAAAAAATTAAAAGATAAAAAGAAAAAGCAAAACTAAAAAATAGTTGTTATATATTTGAAAAATTGTATGCAGCAAAATAAAAAACCAAGGAATAAGGAAAAAATATTCATATATATATCTGTAGTTTTAATTATATCAATAATTGCTTTAGGAGGAGTTTACGTATTTTCCTCACTACAAAATCCAAATACTGGGCCGACCCTTGCAACAGAATATGTAAATGTTACAGCATCAAAGGCATATGAGATTGTTACTGATAGTAATATATTTGAAGATAATGGAAAAAATCTCACCATAATTGATGCTAGGCGATTTGATTATAGCTGTGATTGTCAATTGGATCCAGCATATAGAGACGGACATCTTCCTGGTGCAATATTAGATAAAAGACCTCTTGTAGAAAATTATTATAACAAAACAACTGATATTTTAGTTTATACAGAAAATGGTGAAAACTTAGAAGCCCAAGTGTTTTGTAAGAATCTTATAGGTCATATTTATGGAGATATTTATCTTCTTGAAGGTGGATACACTTCTTGGGAACAATTTGGATATAAAATAGAAACCGGTGACCCTCAATAAAATATTTTTTTAAAAAATGGATTTATATTCAAAGCTAGTTAATTAGTTGTAGGAAGCCTGGAAAAAAGAAGGAATGGGATGGGATGCGCCCATAAAGACCTTTATAATCCAGACTCCCCCATTTCTATAATAGAAAAATCTTATTTAAATATTTATTGGCTGGTTTTCTTAATATTTAAAATTACTTGAGTACCGGTCTATAATGTTTTTGTAAGAAAAAATATTTCCAGTTGAGTATAATACAAGTGTGTCACTGTCAAATGTATCGATATTATCTGATGTAATTAATATTACTACTGCAGTTATTCCTTTTATATATCCATAGTAATGTACATTTATTCCTTTTATGTTTTCAACACCGTTGTATTCTAATTTGTAACCTTCATTTAATAGATCTTTTTTGTAATTTTCTGATATAACTCTAATATTTTCATCTGATTCATACAATTTGTTTTTAATATCTTTAATTTCTGGTATTGCATTAGTTATTGGGTAGTTTCTTTCAATTTCAGAATATTTAATTTCAGTATATCTTCCACTTGGTTCTTTTATTTCTAAAAGAGAATTTACTGGTAAATAGCCTGTATTGTATGAAGTTACTAAAATTGTAGATATAATAAAAAATGCAATGAAAATACTAGTATAAAACCTGGTTTTTCTTTTTTTATTTTTTGTATCTTTATTAATAGAGTGATTAATGTTTTTAATTTTTCTAGGCTGACTTTTTTCAATAAGAGTATCTCTTGAATTATACCTTTTTTGATTATTTTCCTTATTTTTTAAATAAATTATCTCCACATTTGGCAATTTTATTCGCCTATAATATATTAATATTTCATAATATTTAAACTTTTGTTGACAAATCTTATCTTTTTAACCTATAAAAAATCTATTCTTCATCAAAATTGTAGCATCCAAAAAGTTTGTTTGAAGGAACGTGTCTGATAGCTAAATTACCTTTACAATTCTCAATTTTATCTCCTTCTCTAATTATTCCATCTGGAAGATTTGCAACACCTGAACAAACTTCATGATCGTTCCAACTAATGTTTTTTTCATAGATTTTTTGGACTTTCAAGGTATTAGTGCTTTTATCCATAGAAAAAACAACTGGTGGTTTATGTGTTTCAATTTTTTTATTTTCTTTTTTATCAAAACGACCTAGTATGAGAAGGGCTAGAAATAAACTAAATAAACCAGTTAAGAAAAACTGGATGTGATAAACCCATATAGCAAGAATCCAGCTTACAATCCATACAATACCAAGAATTTTATCGGTTGATGGAATCTTTTCAATCATCCCCTCCAGATCCATAGAAAATATAAATCAGGTTTTCCTTATTTAACTTTACTTTTTTACAGTTAAATAATTATAAAACTTCTAAATTAGCAACTTTAGGTAAAAATATGAAAAAAGCGACATTTGGAGCAGGATGCTTTTGGGGAGTAGAAGCCTCATTTACAAAACTTAAAGGAATAATTTCAACTAAAGTTGGATATATGGGTGGAAATGTTAAAGATCCAAACTATGAACAGGTTTGTTCTAATAAGACAGGTCATGTTGAAGTAGTCCAACTTGAATATGATCCAAAAATAATATCTTATAATGAATTACTTGAGAATTTCTGGAATATTCATGACCCTACACAAAAAAATAGGCAGGGTCCAGATATTGGAACCCAGTATAAATCAATAATTTTTTATCATGATGAAGAGCAAAGAAGGATTGCAGAGAAAGCTAAAGGAGAAATTAATCAAACTAATAGATATAAAAAGAAAATTCAAACAGAAATTAGGCCTGTTGAAACTTTTTATCTTGCTGAAGATTATCATCAAAAATACTTT
>CAZKQS010000005.1:0-19764 GCA_964554985.1 uncultured Thermoplasmatales archaeon
AAAAAAAATATTTTTTCAAATCATTTTTTTGTTTTTTGGAATATATTTGTACAATAAACTTTATATAACAATATAAAAACTTATTTATATAATAAGAAACATATTTAGTTATAGATTAAAATTTTGTCTCCGGAGGACTAAATTTATGAGTAGGAAAACCAAAACAAAAAAGATAATACTTTTTCTAGCTGTTTTTACTTTGTTATCGTCTACGATTGGCATAGCAGAGGACTTAAACCAAGATGAACCAATAGGAACAAAAGCACTAGGAATACAACTTCAGGTTGCAAAATCAGAAGATTTTCACATTACAGGTTGGTCAAATGAGATAAGTCTACATACTGGTGAAACAGCTAGATTCAAAGCAACAATAGAAAATATTGAAGACTATGACCTTATGAACATAAAAGTAATAAATGTTCTACCACCAAAAGAGTCTTTAACTTTGATAGAAGAATCAGTAATTACAAGTAAACCATCAACTCATGAAATTATTGACAATAAACTATTAATCTTTTTTGATGAATTACTGACTGAAGAGATCGTATCATTTGAATATGATATGATAGCGCTAAAAGAAACAACTGTTGAAGGCGTAACAAATTCAATTGGAACATCAGGCGAAATTCATCTAAAATACTATAATGAGCTAAACTTAATGAAAGAAGAATATAACATAAAAACAAATCAATTAGAAATAATAAACAATGAAATAGCAGATAAACAAGCAGTATACTCAAATTTATTAGCAGAAATAGAAACTATAAATATGGATATAACTGCAAAAAATGAACAAATAAGTAATCTTGAAACACAAATAAATAACTTAAATTCAATATTACAGACTTTGAACGTAGAACTTGCAGATGTAAACATCAACATAATTGATTTAAATGCAGATATTAAAAGTGTAGATTTAGAGATATCATCTATAAATAATCAAATCGCGGACCAACAGTTAGCAACACAAGAAATAGAAAACACAATAACTCAGCAAACTCAACTTGTTCAAACTTTAGAACAAGATTTAGCTAATGTTAACCTAGAAATTGAATCAACACTTGAAAGCTCAGATGCAAATCAAGAATATGTACAAGGTTTAATTGATGCACAATCATCTCTTGAATCTGAAATCGCTCAAATAAATTTAAACATAGATGCTGCACAAGTAGAACTTGCAACTGCACAAGAAGGTTTAGATGAAATGATTGCTCTACAAAACCAGTTAATAGAAGAAATAAATGACTTAACTCTGCAAATAGAGCAAGAAACACAAACCTTACAAAATACACAAGAGTTATACACAAGCACTTCACAACAACTAGAAACAGCAGAATCTGATTTATCATTAGCAACACAGAGTCTTGCAGATTTAGAAGCAGATATTTTATCTGTAACTCAACAACTTGAAAGTGTTATTGCTCAAGAAAGTGAACTAGCAACTCAAGAAATTCAAATAAATCAAGCTTTACAAACAGATTTAGATGAAATAGCACTAAAGACTATTGAAATTTCACAACTTGAATCAGATTTACAAATAGCTAATCAAGACCTTTCTGAAATAAATAATAACATAGATGTTAAAACGCTATCTTTACAAGATCTGCAAGATAACATACAACAAACAACACAGAACCTAAATACTCTTGCAACTCTCGAAAATGATTTAGTAACTCAGAAAGCGGCTGCTGAGCAGCTACTGCAATCAACTATAACCTCTTTAGATCAAGAACAACAAGTTTTGGTTCAACTGCAAAATCAATTAAGCACTTTAGAAAGTCAATTAACAGCCGCAACAGCAGATTTAACAGCTACAAGTGATAGTCTTACAAGCGTACAAACAGAAATACAACTTACAACTCAACAAATAACAGAAAACACAGCAGCATATGAGCAATTACTGACCCAACAAGAAGAAACAGATCAATTAATACAAGACACGGCATCTCAAATAACTGCAACAACTTTAAGTCTTGAGCAAAAGCAATTACTATATGCTGATTTAACACAGCAAATAGAAGATGCTATTACATTACTTAAGGAAAAACAAACAGCACTTGAAAACACATTAAATGAAATTTCCACGCAGGAATCTTTACTTTTACAAAATCAAAATACATTATCAAACTTACAAACAAGTTTAGCAACAGCACAAGAAGAATATAATTTATTAAATCAACAACTTGAACAAGAAATTGCAAACCAACAATTAAACAATCAAGAACTAACAGACAAACAACTATCTATACAACAACAAGAAGCAGTTTTAGCTGACCTGCAAAACCAAATATATGCATCTCAAGAAATGCAGACAGACCTACAGGCAGATATAAACGATCTCACAGTACAATACAACCAACTAGCACAAAACATAGAAATTGCAAACACACAAATTAGCCTTAAAACACAACAATTAGATGAACTAGCTTTAGAAATTCATAATTATGAAGCAACACTTTTGAGTCTTGAAAAAGCATTAGCTACTGATCAGGCTTCTTTAGAAATGCTTAATCAACAAATAGTTGATAGTCAAGGTTTACTTAATGCTCAAAATGATTTAATATCAAATTTGCAGGCAGATTTAGCAACAGAACAAGCAAATCTAGATGATCTAAATGCTTTACTTGATGCCGAAATTGCAGCTCAGCAAGTAAGTAGTCAAGAACTAACTGATTTAGAAAATCAAATAGCAACACAAACCGCTTTAGTCACAGATTTACAAACTGGTATTGCAGAAGCACAAGATCTTAAATCAACACTCCAGCAAAGTATTACAAGCGATACAATGTTGATTAATCAATTAAATCAAAACATAGCAGATACAGAATCAGAAATTGCCTTAAAAACAAAACAAATGCCGATTCTTCAAGCTGATTTAGCAGATTTAGAAAATGACATATATATACAAGAAGAAGCAATAGCTCAAAAGCAACTTATTTCTAATGATCTGGGAGAACAGATAGATATTTTAAACTCTAAAATAGATACTAAGAGCGTAGAACTTGAAGAAAATCAAGTGTTAATAGATGAAAAAGATGTTCAGATTAACACAGAATCAGAAAATTATGATACGTTACAACACCAAAAAACTCTTGAAGAAACTCATTTAGTAGATCTTCAGGATGAATTATCAGCTTTAATGACGGATCCTAAAGCAAATTTTGCAGAAATAGAAGAAAAAGAAATAGAAATTGAGACTCAACAAAGTTTGATAAGTGATTATAACAATCAAATAACTGTTTCTGGACAAACAATCCAAGCTTATCTAGTTGAAAAAGACAGTCTAGTAAACACTCAAAAAAGTCTTCAAAAATCATACGATAATTTAGTTGTAAGATGTGATGAAAAACAAACAGAGAAATCAGATGTAGACATAATTATTGGAGGGATGAACGATGATATACATACTTTAAATGATGCAAAATCACTAATAGAGGCAGATATTTTAACTCTTACAAATGAAATTTCTAATTTACATGATGATTTAGCAACATATCAACAAAGTCTTTCCGATACAAATGCAGCTCTTACAACAAAACAAACAGATCTTGATGCAATAACAACGCTAATTACAACCTTGGAACAGGATTTAGTTTCAGAGCAACAAAAACTCCAGCAGTTAAATCAGGATTATCAGACATTACTTACAGAATTAAGTGAAAACAATGATGTAATAAACAACTATCTTACACAGATTTCTACTTTAGAAGATGCAATAGATAGTTATAATTCCCAGATACAAACAGCAATTGAAGATAAAACTGTTATTCAAAATAATCTCGATCAACAAAACATCCAAGCAAGTAGTCTAAATAACGTTATAGGTTCTACCTCCGAACAAATTAGCCTTGTAACTGCACAAAAACAACAAGCAGAGATACAACTTCAAAGTCTTGAAGATGAAATCCTAACTATTCAGCAAAATATAGTAGATACAGAGGCATCTCAGCAGAGTGTTTCTGATAAAATTGCATTAAAACAAGGTCTTTTATCAGATGAAGTAAGTCTTGAGGAAAGTTTACAAATATCACTTGCTAATGAGCAAGGAGTTTTAGATCAACTAAATCTTGAATATAATCAAATTTTATCTGATTTATCTCAAAATAATGAAGGAATTAATACCATGATGGATTCTGTTTCTAATAAAGCGATAGAAATTGAACAAATACAAACAGATATATCAAATATCCAAGTAACAATTTCGTCAATTCAAACAAAACTTCATAATTTAAATCTTGATAAACAATTATACCAAGACAAAATAAGTAGCATTAACCAACAGATAACTCTTTTAGAATCACAACAAGCTCAGGCAAACAATGCAATAAATAGTCTTCAAGAAGAGCTTGATAGCCTTAATTTAGATAAAACATATTATGAAACTTTATCTTTAGATATAAGTGCTCAAATAAATACCAACAGACAAGAACATAATGCTCTTCAGGATGAACTTGCAGAACTTACCATACAAGAGCAAAGCTATATAGATGAAAAAACAGCAATACAAACACAAATAACAGATTGTGAAAACCAAATAGCTACACTTCAATTACAAATAACTACTCAAGAAGATCTTATAGAAACTCTCACTCTGGATAAACAAACACATGAACAAGAAGTATCTGATATTCAATCTCAAATAGCTGCAAATCAACAAAGCCAAGAGGAAATGCAAGCAATATTGGATCAAGCATTGATAGACAAACAAACAGTATCTGACGAAATAGCTGCACTTCAAACTGAAAAAATATCTCTTGAAGAATCAGTTGCTCAAATAGAATTACAAATTGATACATTAAATGCAGATATCACTACTTTATCTGAATCAAAAGAATATAATGAAGCAGAACTTATAAATGTACAATCTTTGCAAGAAGCAAACTATGAAACAAAAATCAATCTTCAATCCAGCTTAGATACACTTTCTCAACAACATGAGCAAGCATTAGCTGATATATCTGCGTTAGAAGCAAGTATAGAGGATTATAACTTACAGATATCTCAAATAGAATCTGATATATCAAATAATGAAAAGACAATTTCAGAATTAAACACTTTGAAGACCACAAAAGAAAAAGAACTAAGTAGTTTAGAAATTACAGAAGCTCAACATTTAGTAACAGATAAAAATACATATATTGCAGACCAAGAACAAAATCTTGCAACAAAACAAACTGAACTTGCTACCTTATCTTCTGAACTTAATACAGCATTACAAAACATTGATCAAAGTCAGCAAACTCTGGATAGTTTATTGCAAGAAAAATCTAGCATTGAAACACAAATAACTCAAAACACTCAAATTCTACAAACAGCTCAAAATGATCTAGTAACTGCAAACAATAATTTAGCGAGTTTAACTGCTTTAAAAGACTCAAAGATTGAACTAAAACAAACATTAAACTTAAAACTAACCGAGCAACAATCAGCTGCATCTGATCTTCAAATAGAAATATCCGAACATACTGATTCACTTCAAACACTTGAAGAGAGTTATAGTACATATAATACAGAACTTAATGGTTTAAATGCTCTTTTAGAGAGCAATACTTTACTTGCCGAAAATACCTATACACAAATACAAGAATTAGAGTCAGAAAAAATATCTTGCCAACAAGACGTAGACACACTTGCAACAAATATGCAGACCTACAAACAAAACATGCAAGATATAAACCTCACACAGCAACAATCAGTAACAGTCCATATTCTTACAAATCCAGATGAGGTAAATGCATTACTCAGCGTTGAAAAAGAGGTTTTTGATGAAGATACAAATAGTTGGTCTGAAACAACAGAACTTGAAGAAGATGAAATAGTTAAATTCAGGATAATAGTTAAAAATACAGGCAATATAAACTTTACAGAACTCACAATAACAGATATTCTTCCAACAAATATATTATCATATTATGGTAATGCCATTTATCGCAAGAATGTAATTGATAGTCCTGCACATTTTAACTATACGTCGTATGAACCTGAGAACAATCAAGATGTCTTGAAATGGACATTTGACAGTCTTAACATAAATGAATATATAACACTTGAATTTGATTCTTTAGCCATAAGCTATGGTGTAGAAGATAATTTAGCAGAGGCAGAAGGAGGGTATTTATTAACAGGCATCACTGAAGAGTTTTCATCTGTTACAAATGACACTGCAAATGTTGAAGTATTAAATACACCTGAAAACAGTTTACCTATTGCAAATAATGATTTCTTTGATGTATCAAAAGACTCTGTTGATTATGAATTAAATGTTACAGAAAATGATAATGACCCTGATCCAGGTGATGAAATAAGAATCGCTTCGGTATCAAATCCTTCTCATGGAGTAGTTTCTTTTAATAATGATACGATTTTTTACACTCCAAATCAAGGATATTTAGGAGAAGATTCTTTTGATTATATTATAATAGATAACTCAGATGACAAAGATCAAGCAACAGTATATATTAATATACTTGATTTTAACACTCCCCCCGTTGCAAATGATGACTATTACGATGTCTTAGAAGACTCAACAGACAATTTATTAGATATTTTAGAAAATGATACAGATCAAGATCCTGTTGATACAGTTAAAATAGAACAAGTATTTGATCCAGAGAATGGAACCATTACTTATTCACAAGATTACGTTTATTATACACCAAATCCTGGTTTCATAGGTCTAGACTCATTTGATTATATGATCAGCGATAACTCAGAAGAAAAAGATCTTGCAACAGTGTACTTAAATATTTTAGAAATTAACCATCCTCCTGTAGCAAATAATGATTATTTCTATGATGGAATTTTAGAAGACTCGTCAGAAAATGTTTTAGATGTTCTTTCAAATGATTACGATGAAGATGAAGGTAACAGCTTAACTATAACTTCGGTTACAAAACCATCTAATGGACAAGTAATTAATGAAGATAACTCTATCTTATACACACCTAATAGCAACTTTTATGGTCTTGATAGCTTTTCATATCTAATAGTTGATAAAAATGATGAGTTGAGTGAAGCGGTCGTTGAAATTGAAGTTACAAATGTTAATGACAAACCAGTAGCAACAGATGATATTAGGATTACTCCAAAAAACACTGACATTACTATAGATGTTTTACAAAATGATTATGATATTGATAGTACTGAACTTATTATCACAGATGTTTTTGATGGTCCATCAAGTGGCTCAGCTGATATAATTAACAACAAAATACATTATATTCCAGATCAAAATTTTGTTGGCGAAGATACTCTTTCATATAATATATCAGATGAATCTTCAGGTTTTGATACAGCAGTTTTGGCGATAAATGTATTTACCACTGTTGAAAACACTAAACCTGTAGCTAATGATGATGAGTTTACAGTAAAAAAGGACAGTATAGATAATGAAATTGATGTTTTGTTAAACGATTTTGATTTAGATGGAGATACAATCAGTATTGATTCTATCACTACCTCTCCAAATAATGGCGATGCTGCAATATCAGATGGAAAGATACTTTATTCACCAGATTCTGATTTTAATGGATCAGATTCTCTTATCTATAAAATATCCGATAATAACGGCAGTTTTGATAGTGCTACTTTACAAATAACTATCAAGGACAATAGTGTAGATTTAATCGAAAAACCAAATAAGGGTTATTTATACATTCTTGATAGCAAGATACTTGAGATTTCCAACTTTTTAGATATTCTTGATTGCGATGCATTTAGCGTCGGTCCTCTTACTATTGAAGGCGATATTAATATGTCAAATTATTTTGAACCTGAGGTTATTAAAATATACTTTGACAGTGAAGTCATCTATAATACAACAAATCTATCCTTTAATTACACCTTTGATAAAATAGTATTAGGCCGGCATAAAATAAAAGTTGAAGCATCTAGTGGCAATGAAATAATTTCAGATGAATTAGACCTATTTATGATAAATTTAGGATTTAATGCTTTGAATAAAAACTTGTTTTAAAGAGATTGACTAACTGTAGTATCTTAATATATAAATTTACTTTTTTTAAATTTTTAGATAGATTAAAGTATTACTAAATAATGCATATTATACTAATATATATTTACAAAGATAGGAATATTTATATACTAGAAGTATTATAAATATATGGATTATTTCCTACCGTAAGTTTTACTGAGATTTGGGGGAAAGAAAAAATATGAAAAGCAAAGTATTTATAAGCATAGTTTTGACGCTTTTGATGGTCGTTTCTACATTTGCTGTAGGAACTGGGAAGATAACAACTAATAGAGATTACTGTGAAGGTTTAACAGTAACAAAAATGGTTTGGGATGAAGATTCATGGGCTCCAGATACTACAGCAGAAATAGGTGAAGATGTAAGATTCAATATTTCTATAACCTATTACCCTGTAGATGATGTAAAGGGCTATAAAGCTATAGATTTAGTAGTAAATGATACTTTTCCAGATTGTTTGGAATATAACAACAGCCTAGTGATAAAACATGGTACACATACATATACAGATGATTATCATGAAATAATTGATGACTCATATTACTGGCATCTAACTGATGATTATGGAATTGAACTTTGGGATACAGATCCAAATAAACCAAGAACAGTCTATATCGAGTTTAATGCAACAGTTATCTCAGATGGTTTAAATATAAATCATGTTGAAGTAACTGGCAAGGAAAAATGCAGTGATGAACCTTTATTTGATGAAGCTAGTGCTGAAGTTACTGTACCTGAAGAAGATGATCCAGGTATATCTATCATAAAAAAAGTAAAAGATCCAGAAACTGATGAATGGATAGATGATTCTTTAGTTGCATATTATGATGATCTAGGCATGCCCGCTCAAATTGAATTCATGATAAATGTTTCAAACACGGGAAACGTAGATCTTAACAATCCAAAAGTAACAGATGTTTTACCTGATTTTTTGGAATTTGATCACCAATCAGCAAATGTTGGATATTTGAACTTTAATCAAGATGGGCAAAATTTGACTTGGACTTGGAATGACCAAAAAACCACTGAACAAGACATAATTATAAACTTGTGGGCAAATGTTATAGGTGATCTTGATGAGATTAAAACAGGTACAAATTTTGCAAATGTAACTGTTGATGAAGATGTATATGATGAAGATACTGTTGATTTGACACTTAAAACTCATTTTACTTTTGAAAAGAAGGTATGGAATGGATCAGCTTGGGCAGACAGCCTTGATCACGTAAGAAAAGGTGAAAATGTAAGATTTAAACTTACTGGAACATACTTCGGAGAAGACCTTATGAAATGTTATGTAGTAGGAGATGATCTTCCTTTCTGCCTTGAATATGCAGACAACGAAGAAATAACAATTGGAGGAACAGAAGTAAACGAAGGAGATTCAATGTGGCCTGATATATATGTTGGAGAAGGCGAGATTGTTGAAGTATGCAACCATGAATTCGAATTAGATGAAGGTATGATTGTATGGGACTGGAGAAATACATTATTCGGCTTAAACGATGGTGAAAGCGTAGTAATAGAATTTGATGCAGCTGTTACAGATTATTGTGAAGACTGCTGCGAAGGATGCCAAAAATGCTGCTGGGATCAAAACTGTGCCCTAGGTGCATTATGGGGCTGTATGGAATGCACTCCTTGTAATTGGTATTTTGGTGCAGATTGCGTTGATATTAGATGCTGCCCACCACCAACAACATTTACAAAAAAAGTATATGATGAAGGCGATTGGGTAGATTCAATTGATACAGTTGTCGGAAGCACAATCAGATTCAAACTACAATTAGATTACTTCGGAGATGAAAATTTAAGCGATGTAGAATTTGTTGATATTTTACCATGTGTTCTAAAATATGATAATAACGTAGATATTACAGTCACAGGTGGAAACTCAGTTGGCGATCAAGACCCAGAGATTTCTTCAAACGGAAAAACTTTGTGGTGGAATCTATCAGAAGTAAACCTTACTGATGGAGGAAGAATTACAATAGAGTTTGATGCACTTGTTGAAGGAACTACTGGTTCAGAATGCGGATGCGGAGAACAAGTAAAAGTCATAAATTGGGCAGAAGTAAGAGGATATTATTATTGTCCACCAGTACTTGCTTGTAACTTCCCATTAGATGACTCTGTTGAAATAAACGCTGAAGGAAATTGCCCACCAACAGTTCCATCTATTCGCGGACCACAAACTGGTGAAGAAGGAGACAGCCTAACCTATCATTTTATTTCAAGTGATTCAGACGGAGACAAGATAAGATACAATATTAAATGGGGCGATGGAACAACATCTACAGGTACAACACTATATAACTCAGATGTAGAAATAGAGTTAGATCACGCCTATGAAGAAGCAGGAACATATAAGATAAAAGCACAAGCTACAGATGAACACGGCGCAACCCATGGTTACACCCCAACAGGTTACGAATATACTGTTGTAATAGAAGAAACACCACAGGAAGGAATCAAAATAAGCATTCCTAAAATGTTTTACATGAAAAACGTTGATGCAGTAGTTGAAAACCTAGGCGAAGATACAATAGATGATATTGTCTGGACATTCAATATAACTGGTGGCCTTCTTGGTTTTGACATTGGTTCAAATGGAACAATTGAAGACCTAGAAAGTGAATCAAGTAAAACTATTTCATCTGGTCCAATAACATTAAAACTTGGAAAAGCAGAAATATCGGTTACAGCAGAAAGCGCAGAACACGATGACGAACTAACAAAAACAGCTTATGTTTTTGGTAGGTTCGTATTTGTTTTGTAGGATAAATAAGTTCTACATAAACTCTTTTTTTATATTTTTTTAATAAATTTTTTAGACTATCTATTGTTTGTATCTTTGTATGGATGATAAAACTAGAATTAAAAAAGATATTGTAATGTTTGAAGAAAATATCAGAAAAACAGATGACCTTGATTTAAATAATTCTCAGAAAAAAATAATTGAGCTATCCCGCCAATATTTTGAGGACAGTAAGTATTATCTTGAAAAAAAGGATTTTTTTACTAGTTTTGGCTGCATAAACTATGCACACGGCTTACTTGATTCTATCATAAAATTTTAAAACTTTAAAAACAATTAATAAAAAAAGTTCAATGGAGAACTATCTATGAAAAAAACAGGCAACTTAAGAAAATTTTATTATTATTCTTTTCCAACTAATGCCGCTCTTGTAACAGTTAAAGACAAAGATAAAACCAATATTATAACAATTGCCTGGCATTGTACTATTTCAAAAAACCCCCCGTTATATGGTATATCTGTTGCACCTCAGAGACATTCGCATAGTCTAATAGATGATTCAAAAGAATTTGTTGTAAATTTTTTGCCTTTTGAACAAGTAAAAAATATACATTTTTGTGGAACACACTCTGGTAAAAAAACAAATAAAATAGATAAAACAGCTCTAAGTTTGATTGATTCAGAAAAAATTTCAACAAAATCTATAAAAGAAAGCTATGCTTGTTTTGAATGTAGGCTTTTTAATAAATTAAAACTAGGTGATCACTCTTTTTTTGTTGGTGAAGTCGTAAATACTTTAATTGAAGAGCAAACCTTTTCAGAAGGAATTTTAGATATAGATAAGGTTAAACCCTGTTATTATCTTGGTGACAAGGTTTATACTAATTTTAATTTAGAAAAAAAGAAGTTTTAACTGAAGAGTATCTTTATTGAGTCACCAGTCTTTATTTTATACTTCTTTTGTGCATTTCCCTGATTTATAGATATTTCAAGTAAATTGCTGCTTCCAATTGTTGCAAGTGCTTGTCCTTTTTTTATTTCACCATATGTTCTAACAAATGGAACTTCAATTCTTTTTTTACCAATAAAGACCATAATCTTTTTACCGTATTCAAAATAATTTTTTATCCTCATTCCATTGATATTTGTAATTATGTTCCCAAATCCATCTATATGTAGAATATTTCCTTCCACGGTTTTATCTTTTATCTTAAATGATCCTAAATCAAGTCTTTTATAATCATCTACTAATGGGCCTATTTCATTAAAATATGTTCCATTTAAAATATGTGCTGCTACTGGAGTGAATATGTCTCTTCCATGAAAAGTGTTGGAAATATTATTCATCATAAGATTTTTGTTTTTTATTTCATATACTTGAAATTCACCTAATCTTTTTGCTGCAGGTATCAATAATCCATTATCAGGACCTATTAGTATCTGAGAGGAAGTTGCAACTACTATTCCTCTTCTTTTTGTTCCAACTCCAGGGTCCACTACTGCTACATGAACTGTTCCCTTTGGAAAGTAGGGTACAGATGTTTTTAATATAAACGCTCCTTCAACTATATTTTGAGGTGTTATTTCGTGAGTAATATCTATTATCCTTGCATCTGTTAGATTCAATGCTACTGCCTTCATTTGAGCTACATAGCTACTTTTTGAGCCAAAGTCTGAGAGAAATGTAATTATCTTCATTTTTTACCTGCCTTTGATTTAATATAAAAATGATATATAAAGCTTTTAATATGCATAATTTACCTTGTTTTTAGGAAAAATATTTATGCTATGAGTTTACATATATAATAGGTTGGATCTTTGTGAATAAGGATTATAATAAAAAGAATGTGGAGGTAGTATCAAAAATTTGGGATAAAAAAAATAACTCCATGACTTGTCCTAAGTGCGGTGGAAACATGATAATGGTTCAAGTTGAACCTATTCATGATGCACACAATGCTTATATTCCTTATGATACAATTATTGAATGCAATAAATGTGATTATAAAATTAGAACTGAATCATTTACAATTCTTGGCGGGGTTAAAAATTTTGATTTAAAAAAAATTGAGATAGCTAGTTGGGGGCCTAGTGGATCAAGAGTTATTTCTAATTACGAGCATTTACTTGATTATGAACTGTTGAAAAAACTCAAAGAATCAGGTGAACTCACTGAGTTTTTAGTTGTAAACAACCGAGTGGTTCAAATAATTGGATAAACAATATCTTTTAACATAATGTAAAATATATTTATTTGTAAATAAAGTATAATGTTAATTTTTACAGATATCTTTATATACTATGAGAAATAAAGTTATAGATAGGGATGTATATGTTGAAAAAAACGAAGAAAAAAGCAAAAAAAAGCGCCCCAAAGGATATACCTATTATTTGGGTAAACGTTATTGAACCATATTTTTAAGAATACATAATTCCATTATATTCATCAGGTTCCTTCTTTTTGTCTCTGTGGTGTTTTATAAACTTACGCTGTCTTTTTTTTGAAACAAAGCTAATATCTCTTCTCAAAAGACATACATATGTTTTATCAGGTAATGGCTCTAGTTTTACAATACCTTTTACTTGAAATTTTTGTAAGACTCTTTTTACAATCTTTTTGGAAAGTTTTAGTCTATTTGAAATTTGCTCAACTGTTATTGGATAAATCTCTTGTAAAAGTTTTATTATTCTTTCCTCATGTGTACCTGAGGTAATTTCTATCATTATATCAAAATAAATAGGTTAAGCAGTTATTTAATCTTTTTTACTGCATTATTGAATATGCTCTTTTCCCTTGTTTATCCTGCTTGAAAAGTTTCTTTACATCTTTTCTCATATCTTTAGGGTATCCATTTGGAAAATCAATGCAGCCCCTGCATGTTTCAAAGCCTATTGCTTTTTTAAGGCTATCCATTTTTGTATAAGCAAGACTGTCTGCACCTATATCTTTGTTTATTTCTTTAACTGTTTTTATTTCCCCATTTTTCTTTCTAGCAATAAATTCTTTCTTGCTTCTCATATCAATTCCTAGGTAGCATGGTGCAACTAGTGGTGGGCAACCTATTCTGACATGTACTTCTTTTGCACCTGCATCTCTGATTCCATCAACAAGTTTTCTCATATTAGTACCCCTAACTATTGAATCATCGATTATCACTACTCTTTTATCCCTTAGAACTGATCTTAGATATGATAAGCCTTCTTCTACTACTTTGTCTCTACTTTCTTGAGTCTGTTGTATAAAACTTCTTTCATCTTTATCTTTCATTATACCTTCATCTAGTGGAATACCAGATTCAGAAGCATAACCTGTTGCATAGTGTCTACCCGATTCAGGAACGGGTACTACTAAATCTGCTTCAACTGGATACTCTTTAGCTAGAAGCCTACCTATTTCAGCTCTAACATTATGTACTGATCTACCATTTATTCTAGAATCCGGTTTTGCAAAATACACATATTCAAACATACATGGTCTTTCTTCTTTTTTTATAACTTGTTTTTCAAAGATTTCACCATTTTTATTGATAATTATTATGGAACCGCCAGGTATATCTTTGATATATTCAAAGTTGGTTTTCTTAAAAACACGTGTTTCACTAGTCAAGCAATATGTTCCATTTTGTTTTCCTAGAACTAAGGGCCTTACTTTATATGGATCTGTCATTGCAAATAAATAGGGATCATTTCCAGAATCAGCTAAAAAAAGAGCTGAATAACTCCCCTTTACTACTTGCATTATTTCTTCACAGGCTTTAAAAATTGTTTCAACACTTAGTTCTTTTTTGTAAAGCTTATCAGCCATTGGAAGCAATAAACATTGGATATCGCACTCTGTTCTTGGTTTTCTAACTGTTTTTTTTGAAAGTTCAGTGCAGTTAAAGATATTTCCATTATGAACAGATGCAAGAAACGGATTTACTAAATACTCAGGTTGAGCATTTCTTTTCAATGATTCAAGATCATCCATTCCCGCTGTTGAGTATCTTGTGTGGCCTATTCCAATTCTACCAGGAACATTTATCTTTTTTTCTTCATCAAATATTTCTCTAACGAGACCTGCATCTTTTGTAACATTTATGTTTCCATCATACATAAGCATTCCCGCAGAGGACTGTCCCCTATGCTGAATAGAAAAAAGACTGTGATATATTAGTCGTGATACCGGCTTATTTCCAATAATTCCAACAATACCGCACATAGTAGTATTTTAGGGAATAAACAACCGTTATTTAATCCTTTTTTATTAAATAAATCATATAGATTAAATATCTTCCCATTCTTTTAATACTGATTCCCATTTGTATTCATCGACTGCGTCTATTTCACCAAGTTTTCTAATAATTTTTTCATAGCCTTTCACTAGAGTTCTTGTTCGAACTTTTAGTATGACATCATATTTACCTGCAACAACACATACTCTTGATATCCCTCTAATCTTCCACATTTTCTGCATTGTTTCTTCAATATCATATCCTGGTTTTAGTTTTACAAAGATATATGCTTTAACTAGAGTTAATGCAAATGATGCGATACCTAGTACCATTATAACGATACCAATAATTTTTATTAAAAGTAAAGTTGGATCAAGCGGGAACTGCTCTATAACACCTAAATGAGCTATCAATAATGAAACAGGTACTGCAAAAATTATTGTAGAGGAACGCACCGCTTGAGCTATACTTGCTTTTCCAATACCTAAAGCACGTATGTAAAATATAAATGCAAAAAATGCACCTATTGCAATTAATGTTACCCATCCAATATTACTAACTGTAGCAAATACTCCATCTATTAGATGATTTGAACCAGTGAATAAATCATAAGATAATATAATTATCGAAGTAATAACCGTAGCCATTACTACATTCCAGAAACGTATATTTATTGAGTCGTTATGTTGTCCATCAATCCTCATCCATTTTAGTTTACGTTGATAAATTGTTAAAAGAACCCAACTCGGATTGATTACTAAAAACACTATTAAAATTGATTCAATATTTAGATTACCTGTTAAGCTGAGTGAACCAAGTATCGCACCAAAAGTAACAATCATAACTGATTGTAACTCAGGTAAGGTAGGCATATCTTTTTCATTAACTGACTCAATTAAAACAAGATATAATATTACAACTTGTGCAAAAGGGAGGACTACACTTGGATCTTCAATTATTGTAAACAATGCAAAATATCCAACTGTATATAGGGCGTTTCCAAGTCCTGCAAGGAACTGATATTTTACTTCTTCTTTTTTGATTAACCTAAATTTTCTAAATGAAGGATCAATATATCTTTGACCTATAGTTTTTTTACCTAACTTAATAGAAAAAATTGAAGCAAAAATAAGTGTCACAGGTATTCCAATCAAAAATATTGCAAGTCCTAAAGCCCATGGATCGGTTACAAAAAATTTACTTACAGTTGCATCTACTCCAGAGTTTACTGCAGCAATAATTGCAGATGAAAAGGCAAGTGCATAAAATAGATATTTTTTACGTATTTTTATTCTCATAATGCAATTTCTTTTTCAATTACTTGAGTTGTTGTTTTTTTAACACCAGGGATCATCTGTATTTTGTTTGTAACCTTTAAAAGATTATCAAGTGTTTTTACTTGAGCCCTTACAACTATGTCATATTCTCCAGCTACAACTGAGATCTTTGCAACATTTTTTACTTTCCTCATCTCAGCTATTGCTTCAGCTGAATCGCCGGGCTCCATGTGGATTAATATATATGCATTTATCATGGTTTTTTTAACACCTTATTTTGACCCGGGAACATGGTCCACTATTTAAATATTATCCTCAATAGATGCTGTAGACTATCAATTTTACATATAAAAAGCCTATTTTTATAGGAGAGAATAAGGAAAGATTTAAATCATAAGATATACATTCCTGGTGTGGAGGTAAAAAATTATGGCCTATACACATGAAGGATGGACATTATATTGTAGAGATGTAAAGCTTAAAGGCGGAAAAAACCAAAGAATCTTTTTCTTTAGTAAAAGATCACCAAAAAGTGGAACACCATGCGACAAGCCTGATAACTACACTGTTGGTGTAAACAAAAGAACCGGTCTTCCGTACTTAAAAAAGAAGTAAGGTTATAAAAAATATAATTTTTAATAGTTCTTTACTTCTTTTATTTTTTATATTAGTTATACCCACCTATTTTTAGACTTGGATCTCCAAATAGTTCCCACTGCTGTATCATTTTTACATCCATCTTTGCATGGTCACCTAGGAATTTATGCAAATATTCTGTCATTGTTTGACCATGATTAAGTCCAAGATTATCTTCTTTTTCCATGCCATATAGCTCTAAAAATCTTAGTTCAAGCCATCCGTCTAATATTTCTAAATAATCTATCACACCATTCAAATCCTGATCTCCGTCACCATGAGTACCTAAAGCTGTATTTGCAATAGTTGCAATAGCACCACCATTTGGTTTACTTGTAATCCACCACGCCCAGCAATTTGGAGTCCATCCATCAAATAAGAACCTAGAAAAGAAGTATTTTAGACCCTTATTTTTAAATCCTTTTTTTATTATAAGAGGTATAGTCTTATCAAATTCTCCATTATGACATCCTCCAACAACAGTTATTGGTAATCTATCTTTATTTCTAAGAGGAACCATATCTTTTACATGATAGCCAGTTGTCCAGTTACTTGATTCATTTATTGGATCTGAAAAATGCGTGCTCCATGATACTCTACTGCCATGTCCACATATATATGCAAAACCAGCTCCCTTGTTGAATTCATCATTTATTGTTTTTCTATTTATATCTTCACTTGATGAATAGACCTTTAATGGATTAAAACCAGGCATTAATTCAAGAGATTTTTCACAAGCAATTTCTCCTTCTTTTACAATTTCACCTTCCGGCCATTGACCATGGTTTACATAAGAGTCCCCTGCCACAAGTAAAATATTATTGAACCATTCTTCATTCTTAACATTATTTCTTTCATATCTAAGGATCTTTCTAACCATTGTTCTTGCTTCCATTTTATTTCTACAAGCAAGTCTTCCTAGATATACATCAGGATATAAATCCATTTCATCTTTGAAAGTTTTATTCCAAACAGAAAATTTGTTATCATCATTTGAATCCCAGTTTGAAAATTTTCCTTCGGAATCGTATATATCAGCATAGTATACATCACTTACAAAACGTGTTTCCGGGTATTCTTGTTCTTCAGTTGGAACTACATAGCTATATCTAACAGGTAAATTCCATTTATCTTTTTGTCCATCTCTTCCACCTACAAGTAAAACATTTTTAATGTTCCATCTTTCAATTGCACCTTTAATAAAGTATTTTATTTTCTCTTGCTCGTCCCTTCCTTTTAAAAGTTTTTCAGAATAGATTTCCTCAGTTGTAAAAAGTTTTGTTTTGACACCATTGCTGTTTTTAAAGTTTACTAATGGCTGAAAAATATCTGCAAATTTATCAGGCGAGATGATAAGAAGGTCCTGCTTTTCTTCTTCTTTTATAATTGGTTCTTCGGGTTCAATATAGCTGATATTTACATTAATATTTGAAAAAAAATCGATTTTATCTTCATTCGGATGATATATCACAGGATAAATTCTTAAGACAAGATATGTAACACGATCTGAATATGAAAGGCCTCCACCAGTATGGCATTGAATCATTGAAATAGGATATTGGTCAATATTACTGTACAATTTTTTATAATCAAGAGGGTTATAATCTATTTTTTCGATGCTATCAAATTGTGCTCTGCTAAATGCGATTTTATTAGATAAGTTAATAACTTCCGGCATAGAGTGTTCAAAAGCTATACTTTGTATTTTTGTTCCAAAAGGCAATTCAAAGATTGATAGATTCACAGGTAAGACAGGATAATTTGTCTCATAATCAAACATAATTATTCTATTGTGATTTGTTTCATTTACTCTTATTACTGAGTAGTTGTATTGCTCTAATATCTCTGGATATGAAAACGAAAAATCTATTTCAAAAGATTTTTCATCATATGATATTGTTTCTTTTAATTTATCAGTTAAATTTTCTCCAAAAACAGCAGTACTTGAAAAAACAAATATCGCTACTGCCATTATACTAACTATTTTTTTATTCATTTTTTTACCCCCCTGAAAAATATTACTAATAATTTTGATGGTTCTATTATATAAAAATGTTCTTGTTATATTTGTCACTATGATCTTATTTAGTTTTTTTAATCTTGTAATAACTAAAAGAAATCAATACCGCTATTAAATAACCAATGAGGATATCAAATATTAGACTCAATGCATTCCCAGAAAACTTTGGAAAATATGCTTTGGCATTTTCGTCAAATGTATACTCAAAATTAAAAATAGAAAAAGGCAGTCCAAAAAGACCTTGTTGTACACTACTTTCACCAACTTCAGAAGAAAAATGTGCAGTATAGCTTACGAAGGGGTAGAGCAGTAAAATTAGTATTACAAGGACTTTAAAACCATTTATCTGTAAAATTTTATCCCAGTTCATCTTTATCACATATATTTTATTTATGCTTTGATTATATTACTCTAACGACAGTATTTTGTTCAAAAATAGTGTTTACTGACAGATTTCCAACCAAAAAGCATTTTTTAACTTGATAAAGACGTGGCTTTTTATTCAAAAAAAGCCTGCAATCATTAAAAATACAACAAACCCCTCTAATTTTTGCTTTAATTTATAACATAACCATTTTATCTTATAAGTATAGTAAAAATATTTTAATGTTTAGTAATAGTAACCTTCAAAAACCATTAGCTTATACTAAACCGTCCCTACAGGGGCGGGTAACAAAGCGGATACATTCCACATTTCTGCTATAATATCGCCGAAAATATTAAAGAAAAATTCTAAAAATTTTTTATTTATCTTTTAGAATTTTGTGATCCAGGTTTTACTGGTATGAAAAATATAAACCATATTATCCATACTAGCCAGGATGCAAAAATCCACTCTCCTTCAGCCAATCCTGGAATTGCAAAAA
>CAZKQS010000006.1:0-2701 GCA_964554985.1 uncultured Thermoplasmatales archaeon
CTATTTTTCTCCTGTTAAAATACATGAAAAAGATGCAGGGGAAGGGATTTGAACACCAATTTAGTCATAAAAAAGTAATCAATCTATCAAAGTTAGCAATAAAGAGATACCCGCTGTTAATGCGGCAGCAAGATAACCACAAGCAGAGATAAAGTGAATTCTTTTATTATCTCTATTAAAATCATCAAAAAAATCATTTATTTGTTTTTGTAGTGCTTGTAATGGTTTATCCCAAAAAGACATCGGTAGTTTTTTAGCATCTTCGCCAAATTTTATTTCTGTTAAAGTTGGGGTTTTAAAATGTTTAATTTCTTTCCTCATCATTAGTATATGAAAAATTGCCAACAAAAAAAAGATTATTGTAAAAATCCCCCATAATATCGTTAATAATTCCATGTACACAAATAAGTTTTCAATCTAATAAAACTATTTGTTTTCTAATGATGTTTGACATTTATTATACCAATGACTTAAATCCCTTAGTATATTTTCTTCATTTAATTTAATCATACCTATATGGTCTTCTAAATCCACAAAAGCCAACACATCACCAACTTCAAGGTTCAACATCTCCCTTACATGCTTAGACAAAGTCATACGGTTCTTAGACGCCAATTTCACAACATCTATTATCATACATACATCCTCCAAATATTTTAATATCCATATCCAAATCTTGATTAAAATATGACCCAGTCAAAAAAACATGATAAAAAAAACCATCCAGATGCAAACAAGGATAAGAGCGTGATACTCTGGATAGGAGTAGTTGTCATGATGGTCTCGACCATCATCATACATCTGTTTTTCACACATATCCTGGGTTTTAGCATCGATTATATCATCTCTGGTTTCTGGGTTTTCTCGATATTCCCGCTTTTCATCTACCTGATGTTCTTCATGAACAAAAACAGGATAACCCTATCCGACATCGGTTTCAGAAGGGAAGGACTCCTAAAAGCATCAATTTATGGAATTGTCTTTGGAATTATCATAGGTCTTATAGGATGGGTTATAACATATCTGTTAGGCTCTACTGTCTCAGAGGTATCTGATGACCTGATGAGGCTGTTTGTCATGCGTTCCGTGGTGTTTGCCCCTATATATGAGGAGATACTCGTGAGGGGTCTGCTGTGGTCCGCATTGAGTTATACGTTTTTAATCATGTTCAAAGAACATAATCCTGGTTTTGAAAAGAAGAAAGACATCGCAATCATCGTGATAATCTCGTTGGTGTTCCTGTTTTTCCACTATGGCAGAGACACGACCTTGTTTTTGACCAAGTTTGTATTCGACTCATTCGCCTTCTCTATATTATACTATAAGACAAAGAACCTCATGACGCCGATACTTGCCCATTCAATAGCAAACCTGTTTGTGTTGATACAATCAATTATTCTATAACCAAATTTTAAGAATCAAATCATTTTTTTCTAACTCAATATCTAAATTTTTTATTTTATCAATATTTCCTACAAGTTCATCTTCAATTTTGTTTTTAATTAATTCTATTAAGGAGTCTTTAAATATCTCGTCATCACTGAATAAAAAGGATATATCTTTTACAGGGATTTTTAAATTTGGACTACTTCCTTCTTCAATTTTTCCAAATTTTAGATTTAATGAAAGTCTTACTTTATCAACCAAATAACTGATTTCTGAATTATCAAATTTGAATGATATTTCTCCAGATTTAACTGATTGAATTTTAACCTTATCTTTATCTAAAGTGATTTGTATCATGTGAATATTTAGGTCTTGTTTTTTAAATCTCCTTTTCCATTTTTCATCCCATTTGTCTAAAGTTAAAATAGGTAATTTTTGGTCAAGAACAAAAATTTTATTATTAGATTTAACAGCAACAGCAACATGTTTTGGTATTAATAGAAAAAATAATTCTTTTTTTGGATATATTTTGAATAGCAAAGCACAGGTAAGTTTTGCATAATCTCTACATATTGACAAACGATATTTTAAAATCTTTTCAATTGACAAACTCAGTTTAAAAGTATCATTTATCTCAAATTTTGGATTAAAACGTTTTATGCTTCTATATTTTAATACAAGTTGTAAAATTAGAGATATAAATGCACCCAATATAAAAGAGGTTAATATAACAAATAAAAAAATATTTGAACTCATAACAAACGATGTTGAACTTAAAATTACTGGTAACGGAGATACAATAACAAATATTGAAATGATAATTAGATTAATTATGATTCCCATAGTAAAATTACCTATTATGGTTACTAAGGAAATGAACACTATTACAAAATATAAGTATGGATTTGCTTGACCAAAAATAAGAGAATAACTAATTAAAGCAATTATAATCAAAATACTTAATATGCCTGAAGTAATGCTTCGTTCTTCCCAATATTTAACATTTCTATCCTGCCATTCTAAAACATTTATCAAGGTTTTATTAAAAGAATTTGCTTTTAGCCTATCTGCAAGTTTTTTTAACTCAACATTATCTATATCTTTTTTTGTTGGAACAAATTGTCTGTAAACCGAATATTGTCCAATAATATCTTGTAAACTCATTATATTAGACCTTTTAATTTCTTTTTTTACTAATAGTTGTATATTGTAAATAATCATTATTTATAAAAACTATTCATTTGCTTATAAACACAAAATAGTATTTATATTGATACATTATATAATATTTTGTTAATTGATGTGTTATAGATGA
>CAZKQS010000006.1:2711-19646 GCA_964554985.1 uncultured Thermoplasmatales archaeon
GTTCTCATATAGAGAGGCTTATACAGGAATTTGGAACCAGTATTTGCTGAAAGTTAGTGGTAGGGAACGTTTAGAACATCGTTTTAACATATTGCTGGTAATATCGAGTTTTTTGGCGTTGGCTTTCTTTACCTTTAGAATATGGGAAAAAAATATCTTTAATTTTATTCCAATAATTTCTCTTGGTGCAGTTTTTTTATTTTCAATTTTACACATATTTCCAAGAGTTCTTTGGTCACCATGGGTAAATAAAAACGATTATAACGAATATAAGGAAAATAACGATGTAGAGGGCATATATAATCAGTTAATAGATGAATCCTTAAAATTAACAGGGCAAATTGATAAAATTACAAAACGAGATTCTGAAATATTAAAAAAATCAATATTCCTTTTATTGTTTTCAACGATATTTCCAATTGCAATTTATTTTACTGCTTTTACTTTACTCCCAATTGTATTTTGTATTTTTGCTTTATTAATGATTATTATCTATTTACTAATTTTTCCATTAAAGGATAAAAAATAATATTTTAAAAAAATCCAAGTTTTTTTACTCCTGTCCACTTATGATATGCATATATCGTAAGTTCATTAAATACTGTATACAGTATACGTATACCTAAAAGGGCATTTTAAAATGATTAAAAAAGAGGAGATTTTTTATTAAAAGAACCTATTTTGGATTGGGGGAAAAATTTGATTTGTAAAATCTGCGGAGTCAATGAGACCGATAATCCATCGGGCGTATGTGATGACTGCGAGATGTCTATTATAAGTAATGATGATATTCCACCTAATATCTGAAATTTGGGTAAACATATGGCTACGAAAAAAGATGAGTTAACAAAACAGCAATTGAAAGCAGTTGAATATACAGATAGTCCGCTTTTAATTGTCGCAGGTCCAGGAACTGGAAAAACCAAGGTATTAACTGAAAAAGTAATTTATCTTGTAAAAAACAAGGGATTTGACCCAAATAGGATACTTGTAAGCACATTTACTGTTAAGGCAGCAGAAGAACTCAAGGAGCGTCTGAGGCTTAGTTTAGGTGATGATGTTGAAAACATGCAGATTTCGACAATTCATTCATTTTGTCAAAAAATGCTTGAAACCTTTCCTGAGTATCATAATTTTGGTAATATCTTTGATGTTTTGGATGAACTTGACCAGTTTATTTTTGTAAATAAGAATTATTGGAATTATGGTCTTAGAGATTATATTTCAGATATTGATGTAGATGAGCTAATCAATTTTTATAATAAATGCACTGAAAATGATGTTGACCCACGTGAATTAGTAAAATATTACAAACAACACAATAAATCTGCAATTGAGGTTGCTATTGCTCGTAGTTATGAAATTTATCTTGGTAATCTTCTTAATCCTAATGATACTAAACTGGATTTTTCTTTGTTGCAGAGGGAGTTTTATCATTTGATGTTGAATAATCTTGATGTTCTTGAAACTGTTAGAGGGATGTATGATTATATTCTCATTGATGAGTATCAGGATACTAATCCTATTCAGGATGCGATTTTTAAATTGATTGCTGAGCCTTCTTATAATATTACAGTAGTAGGTGATGAGGACCAGAGCATTTATGGTTTCAGAGGTGCATCAATTAAGAATTTCAGGACTTTTTTACAGCGTTATCCTGGTGCTAAGAAACTTGAACTTGAGGAAAATTTCAGGTCATGTGAGGAAATCGTAAGTAGTTTTGATAGATTTATGAAGCCTCATAGGACTTTTGAAAAAAAGATTTTTACTAATAATTCTTGTTTTTCAAAACCTGTTCTTATTTCTTCTGAGAGTAAATTTGATGAAGCAAAAGCAGTTGCTTCTTGGATTAAACAACTCAATCAGAAACATAACATTAGATATGAGGATATTGCTATTCTTTTTAAGAGTGTAAAGTTTCATGCTCCTGAGATAATTGATGAACTGGAGAAAAACAATATTCCGTTTATTGTAAAGGGTGATAGTTCATTACTTGCTCAAGATGAAATTAAGGATTTCCTTGTATTGATGCTATATATTAACGATTACGAACCAAATAGTTATCAGTCTAAATGGTTGTTTGACCATGATATTTTATCATCTGATTTTTTAGGTCTTGAAAAAGAGACTGTTGAGAAATTAAAAGATAAGGTTGATGTTTATCATTTTCTTGAATCATTTGATTATGATAAATTACAAAGATTGGGTATTGCAACGGATGATGTAAAACGATTAGTTAATCTGCGTAATTTGAAGAAACAGCAGAGTAAAAACAAGGTCAGTCAGTTGCATCTTTTCTATAAGATTTTAGATGCAACAGAGTATCATTATAGGTTGTTTAAAGAGGTAGAATCTAAGAAAGATGGTGATGCTGAGATTAAAATTAGGAATCTTTCCAAGTTTTCTAATCTTATATATAAGTTTGAACAGAATACTTATTCTAAGGAGTTTAAAACTTTTATTTATCATCTTGGTAGCATCCCTGATAACAAGATGGAGGATGCAGCATCCTATGAGGATGTGGATGCTGTTAGAGTTATGACTGTTCATCAGGCTAAAGGTCTTGAGTTTCCTGTTGTAATCATGGCAGGTGTTACGAATAGGCGTTATAATAGAGACCAACAGGAAGATGAGTTTATTATTGAGATTCCTTCTGAGTTGATGCTTGATAAGCATGTTTTTGACCGTGGTGAAGAGGTTCAGAGAACGTTTTATGTTGGTTTTTCAAGGGCAAAAAAAATTGTTGCAGTGAGCACTATTGATGGTAGAGGTAGTAAACCATCTGGTTTTATTGAAGAGATTGGTTTTGACATGTTTATTAATCCTGAGGAGTTTGATAAAAAAATATCTGATGATGACCATTATAAACCTGTTAAGGAGACTACTAAACTTAGTTATTCATCGGTTAGTGCCTATATTGATTGTCCTTTCAGGTTTTACATGAGGGATTATCTTGGTTTTCAGACTCCTATTGATTATTTTCAGACATATGGCGTTATTGTTCATAACTCTTTGAAGAAACTACATGTTCTCATCAAAGAAGGTAAAACGGTTGATATTCAGGATGTTATAGCAATTGTTGACACGTATTGTAAGGATGATGATAGTAGGAAGAAATGGCGTGATGAACTTATTACTGATATTTGGCAGTATTATGAGAAAACTCCGAGTTTTATAAAAGAAATCATGGATGTCGAGTTACCATTTTCCTATATTGATGCTAATATTGTAGTGAATGGTCAGGCTGATTTGGTTATTAAAAACATGGATGATGAAGTAGAGATAATTGATTATAAATCCCGATATAAAGAAGGACTTGTTCGTATGAATGTTGATATTCAACTAAGGCTGTATAATATTGCTTTGAATAATAAATATGGTGGAGAAATAAAGAAGATAAGTGCTTATACATTCAAGGATAACAGTCAGACAAGATTTGGAAACACTGAAAAGGAGTTAAAAGATACAAAGAAACTGGTTGCTTCAATATCTGAATCAATTGAGGAAAAAAAATTTGATAGAAAATGGCATGGTCCTACTTGCGAAAGTAAAGCAGGTAAATGTGAGTTTTTCTATCTTTGTAAAAAATTAGAGGAGGCTTAAAGTTTTGTCTAAAGAGGAAAGGATTAGAAAATTAACTCTATTGTTAAAGGAGTTATTTCAGTTTGAGAACAATGACCTTGATTTTGGTATATATCGTATTATAAACATCAAGAGAAAAGAGATTTCTGAGTTTATTGATACTGAACTTTTTGAGATAATAAAAGAGAAAATCAAGACTGTTGAGGATAATACTGAGTTGGAGAAAAATCTTGAGTCTCTGAAAAAAGAAATTGAGAATACTTTTGGCTGTGACATTATAGAGGCGAAGAAGAAATATGCAGAGACACCAAAGGTAAAAGATTATGTTGACATGGAAAAAGAGTTCAAGGTGTCTGAGAAAGAAAGTGATATTGAAGAAGAAATCTATGATGATATTATTAGTTTCTTTTCAAGGTATTATGACAAGGGAGATTTTATTTCTAAAAGACGTTATTCTAAGGATAACAAGTATGCTATACCGTATAATGGTGAAGAGGTGTATCTTTATTGGGCTAACAATGACCAGTATTATATCAAGACAGCAGAAAACTTCAGGAACTATTCTTTTAAAGCAGGTAGTATAAAGGTTGACTTTGAGATAATTAGTGAGGATGTTGATGTAGAAAAAAATAATATTAAGGATGCTGAGAAGAAGTTTTTTATTTTTTATGATGCAGGTTATGACCAGAGTAATAAGATTGTGAATGTTAAGTTTGGATATAGGGGTCTTACTGAAGATGAAGAAAATACAATAAAGGATAAGACAGATAAAAAAAATCTTGGTAAAGATGAAGTTAATGTTTATAATCTTGAGAGAATAAACGAAAAAATAGCAATATATGGTCTTTCTGAACTTCAACAGAAACATACTAAGATGGATGGGAGTAAATCTGATAGTAGTGAACTTAAATGGCATTTGAACAAGTATACCACAAAGAATACTTCTGATTACTTTATTCATAAGGATTTGAAGAAGTTTTTAAAACAAGAACTGGACTTTTACATTAAAAACGAACTTTTACATGTAGATGATATTGATACAAAAGAAAATCTGAATATAAATCTTAAAAGAATCAAAGTCTTTAAAGAAATATCTTTGAAAATCATTGAGTTTTTGGCTCAAATAGAGGATTTCCAAAAGAAACTTTGGGAGAAAAAGAAATTTGTTATTTCAACTGACTATTGTATAACTTTGGATTATATCGATGGGAAATACTATTCTCAGATTATTGAAAATAAAGCACAATTAAATGAATGGAAAAATCTATTTTCATTTGATATTGAAGAGCAAGTAAAAAAATTGAAAGGAACTCTTTTAGCACATGGGAATGATGATAAACGAATTGAAGTTTTAAAACAAAATCCCACTTTAGTTATCGATACTAAATTTTATGATATAGATTTTAAATATCGACTTATTAGTGAAATTGATAATCTTGATGAAAAAATAGATGGTATACTCATTAATTCAGACAATTTTCACACATTAAATCTGTTAAAAGAGAAATTTAAAAATAAGATTAACTGTTGTTTTATTGACCCCCCATATAATACAGGAAATGATGAATTCCTTTATAAAGACAATTTTATGAATTCATCCTGGATTTCGATGATGAATGACAGGTTAGAATGTTGTTTATATTTATTAAACGAAGCAGGTATTTTATGGTGTACAATTGATGATAACGAAGCATTTAATTTGCATATGATAATGGAAAAGATTGTTGGTGAAAATAATTTATTCCCTAAAATTGTATGGCAGCATAGTATTCAAGGTAAAGGTTATGCAGGTTCATTGACACTTCATCATAATTATGTTTTTGGACTTAGGAAAACAGAAAACGGAATATTGGGTTTGCTTGAACGAACAGAAGAACATAATATAAATTATTCAAATCCAGATAATGATTCTAATGGACCTTGGAGAGCGGGTGATGTTAGAAATGCATTATTTCGGCCTAATTTAATATACGATATTAAGACTCCATCTGGAAAAATAATAAAATCGCCTCCAAATGGATGGAGATGGAGTAAAGAGACTTTACAAGAAAAGATTAATACTGGTGAAATTATTTTTTCTGATGATGAAAATAGAATAATTAGAAAAATATATTTAAAAAATCAGGAAGGTAGAGTTCCTGAAAGTATATGGTTTGCTAAAAATGTTGGTTCTACAAGGTCAGCCAATTCAGAATTGAAAAATTTATTTGGAGAAAAAATTCCGTTTGATACTCCAAAACCAGTTGAATTGATTGAAAATTTATCTCAGATAAGTATTAATAATAAAAAATCAACCATTTTAGATTTTTTCGCAGGTTCTGGAACAACTGGACATGCGATTTTAAATGTAAATAGAGTAGATGAAGGACATAGAAAATTCATTCTTGGTGAAATGGCACAATATTTTAATTCAGTTCTTAAACCAAGAATCTTAAAGGTAATCTACTCTGATAATTGGAAAGATGGTAAACCACAAGATAATGATGGTTCAAAAAAACAGATAATAAAATATCAAACTCTTGAACAATATGAAGATTCGTTAAATAATATTGATTTTAGGGAACCTTCTACTTTAGCAAAGAAATCTAAAGATTATGTTTTAAAATATATGCTTGAATTTGAATCAAAGGGAAGTAATGTGCTTATAAATCTTGATATGTTTGATAAACCATTTGAATATAAAATTAAAGTAGATGAAAACAACGAAATTAAAGAGAAAAAGGTAGATTTAATTGAGACTTTTAACTATATATATGGTCTTGATGTAAAAACTATACAGAAGAAAAAAAACATAGCAACAGATTATATAATTGTTAAAGGTCAACGTAACGAAAAAGATATTGTTGTTATTTGGCGTGACAAAACAGATGATTTTAATCCTGAACAGGATAAAAAATTCATAGAAACAGAAGTTCTCACAGAAGATTTTGATGAAATTTTTACAAATGGGACTTCACTTGTTAAAGAAGCAAAATCAGTTGATGAAATTTTTAAAACAAATATGCTTAGAGGATAAAAAATGCCAAAGGTTCAGAAAAAACTTCAAAACTATCTTATACTAAACAGATACCTTGTATCTCTGTTTGGTTTTTCTGACATGGATGATTTTAGAAAAGAACTAAAAGGAAAACCTGAAGGTTTAAACCAAAATAAAAAATTCTACTATACTGAGATATTACAAAACTGCAATATATCTAATGAATTAAGACAAAAACTAAATCATTATGATGAAAACATTCAGGAATATCTAAACCATATCAACCAGAATAGAGACCCACCAATTGTTCTAAAATACTTTCAATACATTGCAGTTCTTTTAACAGAGATTTTTCTTGATAAATACTACAACGAGTTTGATGTATTTTATTCGGACTTCACAAAATTCGTGTTAGAATTAAATAAGAAGGAAAACAAGACAGGCATCTACACTTATTCATATCCTAATAAAGATTCTATGAATAAAATTGCATTTTGGTCTGCAACAGGTAGCGGAAAAACGCTAATTATGCACATAAACATGTTGCAAGTTCTAAAATATAACAATAAAAAATATGATAATCTTCTACTAATAACGCCAAACGAAGGGCTATCAACACAACATATAGAAGAATTGAATTTAAGCAGTATTGAACACAAAAGGTTTGAAACACAGAAAACATTAGATGATTGGTCGCTGGAAAACCCTGTAAAAGTAATTGAAATCACAAAAATAAAAAAAGAAGCAACAAGTCAAGATGGGAAAACAATACCTGTTGAAGCATTTGGTCAAAACAATATAATATTTGTCGATGAAGGGCACAAGGGGCACTCTACAGAGGCAAAAACATGGAAGACTAATAGACAAGAACTCGTGGGAAATAATGGTTTCACATTTGAATATAGTGCAACATTTGGAGAAATTACAGATAAAGATGAAACATTCAATGAATATGCTTCTGCAATAATCTTTGACTATCGTTACAAATATTTCTATGAAGATGGATTTGGTAAAGATTACCATATACTTAATCTAAAAAACAAAAACGAATATGGGGATGAATATTTTACAGGTGCAATCTTATCACTTTACGAGCAGAAACTCTATTTTAAAAACATTGGTAGACAAATAAAACCGTTCAACATAGAAAACCCGCTTATGATATTTGTAGGTTCAAGTGTAAGTGGTAAACAGAACGACTCAGATGTTCTAAATGTTGTTAGGTTCCTTTCAAAATTTGTAAATGAAAAAGAAAACTTCAAAAAACATGTAAAAAATATTCTCACAGATAAATCAAGCCTTGTAGACTCAAATGACCAACCATTATTTAGTGCAAAATTCCCCTTTTTAAGAGACATAATAAGAACAAATACAAAAAACACTGATGATATATATGATGATATTCTCAAGGTTCTTTTCCATGTTAAAACATCAAAAACATTACAGTTTATAGAACTAAAAAATGCAGAAGGAGAAATAGGATTACGATTTGACTCCGAATACTTTGGAGTCATAAACATAGGAGATACAACATCCTTTTTAAAACTTGTAAATGAAGAAGAAAAAGAATCATACTTCCAAGTAGGTCAAAAATCCCATTTTGAACAATCACTATTCCATAAGATAGAGAAGAAAAACTCACCAATAAATTTCCTAATAGGTTCAAAAAAATTCATAGAAGGATGGAACTCATATAGAGTATCAGCGATGGGACTTTTAAACATAGGTAAAAAAGAAGGAGCACAAATAATACAACTATTTGGTAGAGGAGTAAGACTAAGAGGCTATGAAAACCTTCTCAAAAGAAGTTATGCCTTGGAATATGAAAATCAAATCCCAGCAGATATTAAAACACCAAATAATCTAACAATACTTGAAACACTGAATATTTTCGGATTAAATGCAAATTACATGGCAACATTCAAAGAAACACTCAAAGAAGAAGGCATAGAAGAATATGAAAAAATAATACTAAAAATAAAACCAACACTACCAACCAAAGCCCTCTATGTTCCAAGAAGCAGTGAAGAAACAAATGATTTCATAAGTTCAGTTCAAATAGTATCATTTGACCAAGCAATAAACCCAATAAAAATAGACCTCAGTTCAAAGATAGACATCCTTGAATCAAGACAGGAATTCAAACAAGTAGATGCAGCCTCACCAGTAAAAGAAAACAAAATAGACAAAGAAATATTAGAACTAATAGACTATGAAGAAATATACATAGAGTTACTAAAATACAAAGACCTAAAAAAATACTATAATGTATATTTCACAAAAGAATCACTTAAAAAAATTCTACTATCAGAAAACTACAAAATATTATGCAAAAAAGAAATGCTCACATTAAATGAAAACGAAGAACTAAGTAAGATAAACAAAATACAAGATTATATCGTTCAACTCCTTAAATCTTATATTGATAAAGTATTCAACCATGTAAAATTCAACTGGTATCAAAACAACCTAAATTATGAAACCATATCACAGGAAGACAAATCATTAATTCCAAATGAATACGTTTTCACAATAAATGCAAATGCAAAAACACTCATAGCAGATATAAGAGATTTTACAAACAAACTTAGAACATTTCTAAGAGTAAATGCAGAAGAAAAAGAAATACTATATGAAGAAAACAAAACATTTACATATAAAATAAACAACATCCTTGAATTCTTCGCAACAAACATACACTTATTCAAACCACTGATATATAAAACCAAATTAAAAGACTTAGAATTCATAAAAATAAGCCCAGTCAACCTCGTTGAAAGTGAAAAAGACTTTATTAAACAGTTAGAAAAATACCTTGAAAAAATAGAATTCGATGAAATATATCTACTTAGAAACCCATCAAGAAAAGGAATAGGTTTCTTTGAAACAAAAAACTTCTACCCAGATTTCATACTATGGATAATCAAAGGAGAACAACAAACAATAAATTTCATAGAACCACATGGTCTACAATGGACTGATTACGAAGATGAAAAACTTAGTTTATACAAGGACATTAAAAAAATTGAAACAGATTTGAAAAATAAGACAAAACTTAACATAAAACTAAACTCGTTTATACTATCAAAAACAAATTACACGGATTTAGATTGGAATATATCAAAAGAAGACTTGATAAAACAAAACATACTATTTCTTGAAGATGGAGATGCATTTTTAGACCAGATGTTCCAAGTAATCAACGCATAATCTTATTCTTTTGTTATTTTACTCAGATACAACCTTTTCGACTCTTCATATTTCACATATTTTTTCAAAGCATCTATCAACTCTTCATCCCAACTGTTTTCCTGAATTATCTTATTAATCGTCGTTGTATCAAGTTGTGCTACCTCATCCCACTTGCCCTTATCCTTTATTATCTTCTCCATCTCAAGGCGTTCCTTGCTGTTCTTAGAGGGACATGCAAACCTTGACTGCGTCTTAACCTTCACCTTGTTATTGGACCCGAAGACCACATCAACACTTTCTTTCTCAGCGAACTTGACAATAGCCTCCTCCAGTTTCTCAATCTCAGCATATAAATCCAATTTAATCTGTTTCTTCTGGTTCTGCAACTCAGCATACCTGTTTACAAGTTTAACGCCAGGGTCATTAAGATACTCATTCGAAGGTTTATCCTCCAATTTATACAGATGGGACCATTGACGGCAGATAGGCTTAAACTCACACCAATCGCAAAGCCTCGAAGGATTAGGAGAAAAATCCTCGCAACTCTCAACCTTATCGATAAGACTAATGGTCTCAAGTTTAAGTTGCTCCAGTTCCTCATCGGTCCTCGTTGAATCAATCTCTTTGTCAAAAGCCAAGAAATGCCATACGAGACGTATATCCTCAGCATCAGGATACCTGTCACGGACACCGATAGCATACAAAGCCAGTTGCCTGTCGTTCTCTATATACTCGGGCAACGGCAGACGTGAATTGGTCTTATAATCATGTATCTCATAATATCCCTTATCCGCCTCAGCAAGACGGTCTATAAAACCCTGAAGTTTATACTCGCCCGATTCATCCAGAGTAACCATAACACGTTCCTCAATCGCTATGGTCCTGTTCTGGTCAAAAGGCTCATAATGCTTATAATAATCAGTTATAAACTTCTCAGCCATCTTAAGATAATTATCCTTGGAATACTGCTTTTTAACGATAACAATCGAGTCATTCCAGTTTTTCTCCCATTCATCACGTAAAAAACCGAGCAAATCATCAAGGCTATTGGTCTTCTGGTATTGAAGGTCACGGTAGAGTTTCTCCAAAGTCTCATGAGTCCTCACGCCCATGAACGCCTCAATGCTCTCCTCAACCTCAGTCTCAACCTTATCAATATACTGCAATTTGAATTTATGCGGACACTGCTCAAATGTGCTTAAACGAGAGTGTGAATATACTGTCATAAGGGAAGGAATAATAAAACCAATATTATATGTTGTTGTTTGTAATGAAAATGTAAAGAGTAACTGTTAAGATTTCAGTAATTATTAAGAATACATCATTTGTTGAATAAATCTTAATAGTTTTTAAAATCTTAGTAGTTACACAATAATCATGCAGAGTAAACTAAGCAGACTACAAAAAACCGTTTTATTAATATTATATCCCTATCATAAAAGACCACATGAATTAAACAGAAGATTACTTTCCGAAAAAATTGCAAAGGAAACTCGAAGAAATTCCTCAGATAACTCATTTCAAGTAGCGTTATGCAACTCAATAAAATCACTGGAAAAACGAGGACTGATAAAATCAGAAAACTGGGGCATATACAGAACCTATCTAAAACTTACAAATGAAGGAATATCAACAGTAAAAGAACTCCAAGAAAAACAAAAAAAAATCTTACTTGTAGATATTGATTCAAAAATACCAAACCTTGCATTAATGAAACTAAGTGCACATCATAAACAAAAAGGGGACAAAATATCATTAATAAAAAACCCTTGTAAAACTGGAAAAGAGAAGATAAACCATAGATTTGATAGAGTATACATCAGTAGCATTTATGAAAAAAACAAAGATATAACATTAGAATTTTCCAAACAATTTCAAGATGCCCATATCGGCGGTTATTTTATTGACCCATCAATGGTTTTACCAGATGAAATAGAACATATCATGCCAGATTACTCGTTATATAATTGTAAATACAGCATAGGCTACACTACAAGGGGCTGCATTAATAATTGCCCTTGGTGCATTGTCCCTAAAAAGGAAGGAAAAATCAGGGTAAACTGTGATATTTATGAATTCTGGAACCCTGCACATAAACACATTGAACTCCTTGATAACAACCCAATGGCTCTACCAGAACATTTTAAGAAAATAAGCAATAAAATTTTAAAAGAAAATTTATCGGTAAGTTTTCACGGGCTTGATGCAAGATTACTCACCGATGAAAACACAGAGATTCTCGCACAACTAAATATCAAACCAGAACCACGTTTTGCCTTCGACAGGATAGAAGACGAACCTTCTGTTAAAAATGGGATAAGACTTTTACAAAAACACGGTATCAAACGTGCTCTATGGTATGTCTTAGTGGGCTTTAACACAACGTGGGAACAGGACATGTATCGAATTAGCCTTTTGAAGAAACTCGGTCAGCGTCCATATGTAATGAGATATGGCGATACCCAAAACAACCATCGTTATGCTCTTCTATCATCGTGGGTCAACCAATATCAATTCTTCCATACAATGAGTTTTAAAAAATTTGTAGAATGCAACAATGACAGAAATAGCCTAAGAAAAAAATAAATAATAATTTTTAGGCGATATTCACATTGCTACAGAATGTCTTGACATCATCCCAGTTTTTCGCCTTATCGGTCTTCGGGACGATTTTATCCTTGTTCCGACAGATAAGAAACATGTCATCGAGTTCCTGGACCGCCTTGTTGCGAATCCGTGTCTGCAACGTGTTTTTATATCTGTCGGTTGGGGTATAACTGCCATCGAGATATTTCTTCTCAGTGTCACTCAACAATTCATTCACCTCCTTCGCTCATGCAATCCAAGAAAGGCATAAGCCTCTCCCCCTTGCAGTGTTCTCCCCTCACCTTATCCGAACAGGCATGGGACATGTCTGAGAACTCCTCGAGATGTCTCTCCATCTCAGGTGTCGCCTGACGGATGTAGATTCCGTCACAATACATGCTTTTCTGCTCCTCGTTCAGAAAACCCATGACTCCTTTCGTATAACATAAAAGTTTACCGCTGCCCAGTCGAAAACAGGAGCAGGGCGTGCCCTCGGCGTCTTCTTGATTTATCAATATTCCGATTCTATCATACCTCCAAATCTTTTTTTGTTGAAAAGGGGACATGGTAGCAAAGAATAGCACAAATGAGTTCAAACTTTGATTTAATAACCCCTTTTCATATGATGATGCCACCATGAGGCATTACGCCTATTTTTTACATCTCCATACCAGGTATATAACACTTTTTTGGGTGGCGACCCATGGTTCCCTCATAGGGGACGTGTTTCAGGCTTCTGAAACTTAAGTTGCAAACAACAGAAAACATGATAAACCCTTATTAGTAAGGTTTAAACCTGACCAACCGCTGAAAACAATATTTTAAAAAGTCATGCAAAAAGGCAATTAAGTATACATTTTTTCAAAAAAACATGCAAAATAATCAATATAATTTAATTAAAAAAATACTGTCTGTAATTACTACTGACAACAATTAAATATAAAATAATAATTAGATGGTTATTACTTCTGTCGCCTCTCAAACGTGTTGAGTAGTTGGGTTGTATCTCGCTTAATTTCTCCAGCGTCTCCTCCTTGTTGAAAAGGTATCCCGTTTTGTTCTCCCACCAATAGCTCTTTCAACACCCTCGTTCCAAGTAACATTCAAATGAGCAGGTTTATGATTATTCTCAAGTGACATGATTGCTTTGCGTAAATCCCCATTTGATTCATCTGCAATAGCTGTTAAGTTCTCAGTGGTTATTTCAAGATGTTCATTCTGAGCAATATATTGCAACCGTTTAATACTATCAAATTTCGAAATCATTGTAAAATCAAATACAACACATCGGCTTCGTATAGCATCAGGAATGTTTTTATTATCATTGCAACTGAAAACTACTACAGTATTATGTTTGTATATCTCAAGAGGTGTTTTCAACGCCATCCATGCTTCATTGTGAATATTTTCTGTTTCGTCTATATAGATAAACCTGAAATTGCCCTTGAATGGTTTCACCTTCATTGTTGGGATAAGTGTATCTCTGAAATAGGTGAAATTACGGTCAGCACTTCCATTAATGTTTGTCATTTTAACGCCGAATTCGTTTTCAATGACATATGCCATCGAGGTTTTGCCAACTCCAGGCGGACCTTTGAAGATAGCATGCTTTGGCTTACCATCATTTATTTTTTGTTTCCTGTAATAATTGACAACCTCACTCTGCCCGACCATGTCATCGAATGTCTTCGGTCTGTATTTTTCATCCCAGTCTACAGCATAAGCATTATATCTAACAGCATCCTTCTTGGGCGTTAACGCCTCTTTTCTATCACTCTTCTTGGAATATTTAGTCTGATGCTCCAAAATTATTGCTCGTAAGCCATCTGACCTGTTCAAAAGACTACGTTGATGAACTAACCTATCAACATAATCACGTAACTCAAGTTCAACGAAAGCACCGATTACTACCTTACCAGATTTATGAGCACCCAATTTATACCTCCATTGTTAATTAAACTCACCTTTTATCATATCTATTTCTTATGTTCACTTACACAATCACTGCATCATAGATGCGTTCCATCACATTGCATCCAATTTCTGCATCTGGAAGACAGGCTCACACAGTTTTTCTTCATTTTTTTACCTCTTATAATCTATTTTTATAGGAATGCATGCTATGAATCCTTCACCAAACCCTATTACAACATCGTTAACAACGAAGTATTTATCTGTTACTTCTACAAGAGTTCCTATCACCTTCTTTGTTTGACCTTCATCATAAAAAAGAGCCTTTACCCTACATCCCAAAAGGCTTTTCAAATATTGATTTTCATTCATCTTATAATCCCTTCCTGGCTTGGTCAATCTTCGCAGACAACTCCTCCTTAGAATAACTCTCAGGGTTTTTTATGCCGAGTTTATGGGCATAGGCAATCTGCTTCTCAGTCGGTGGTTCCCACTTCGGTTCATCTTTCCCGCAGTTCTGCAAGAAATAATGATAAGGGCTACATGATAACTTAAAAATCGTTTCAGCAAGTTGGAACTGCAAATCCTTATCATCCCTTCCAATCAGTTTCTCTGCAACACATGATGCGAAATACCAGCCTTCATTCAGATGTTTCTCATATTCTTCTTCGTTTTTCATAAAAAAACCTCTAATGCTCTTTTACAGTTAAAAAAATAAAAATCGGTATACGGGTAACACGGGTTCTTTCCTACCCAAAGTAAACAATTAAAAGTTATTTTATAGATAAAAATAGAACAAAGCCCATACAACCCAGATATTTTCATTTGTTTCCTCCTGTTGAGAAGGTATCCAGGTTCGTAGCATCTTCACCAATGTTTTCAATATCTTCTTTCCATGAAATATTGATGTAAGCAGGTTTCTGTCTGCCTTTCCCGCCTGCCTTACCTGTCCTAATCTCAGTCAAATGTTCACTGAGTCTCTGAGTAAGCATGTTTTTTGGAATAATCGTCAGTTTGTTCTTTCTGCACCATTTAGTATAATGCTTCCTTAGTTCATCTTTTAGAACATAATCTCCAATAGTGCATTTTAAAAAACTCTGAACATAAGCATAGATGGGGTCACTTAGGGTCTTATATTGCTCCATGACCTCTTCTACTGATTTATTATAACTGAAATCCCCGTTTTTCAATAATCTTTTTAAACCTTCAATAGCCCATATGAACAATCCGCTTAATTCATCTTCAGTAGAAATCTTGTTGATTATGTCCTTATCGCAGTTTTCTCCATCAAAAGTATTTGGAAAACTAATCAATATCCATCTTCTGAAGAACGCATATGTCTTATCATCGCTGATAGGCAAAGTGTTTGTAGAAAAGATGAATTTTGCATAATTTACAAAATCAAAATCACTCTTGAATTTCTTATCAGCGTTAACAAGGTCCTCACCAGTGAGGCTTTTAAAAATCCCCGTTCTTTTCAAAACTTTATTAGGGATATCTCCTGCAACATTTGCTAATTTCCCATATAAGGAGGCTATACCAAACCTGTTGTCGATAATACTTTGAAGTTCCTTACCTGATACATTTTCCTTACCGAGAAATCTGATTAAAAGATTTAACAAAGTGCTTTTCCCGTTTTTACCTTCACCTAAAAGCATAACTGCCCTATGGATGTTGTATCTTCTATAGAGGCAATAACCAAAGAATTCCTGTAAAACAGCGGTATCATCATTATAGACAACTTCAGAGACAAATTTTTTAATCTTTTTACATGTAGCATCCTTCTTAAAAATAACAGGTATCTGATTAATAAAAAAATAATTTGGACTATGTTCATTTAGAGTATCTGTTTCAATATCATAAACTCCATTCTTGAGGTTAATAAGATTTAAATCAGGAGTGAATACATCTATCTTTTTTGGGTTTTTATCACGGATATACCCGACTGTTTCACGCTTAAAATGCTCAGATGTATCTTCAGCTAACAGTTGTTCGACCCAATATTTAATCATGAATTCACCATTAGGCTCATAATAACTACCGTTGAAGAACCAGATTTCATTAGTGTCAACTGTAGTTAAAAAATTCAGATTAAACTCATGAAAAATTAATTCTGCAAGCCTTGAAGTATTAATTTTAATATCAACAATCTCACCTGTATTCTTATCATATGTTTTTTTAGAAACTTCATATTTTTGTAATAGTTCATCTGGTTTTTTTGGAGAATCTCCAAAGAGTCTCGGGAAAAAATGAGTTTCTCTCTTACACTCTGGGCATATGCCTTCTCTTTTTAACCCAATATCCTCAGAAACAAAGGCATTGCATCTAATACAAAACCAGTTTTTTTCAATAGAACGGGATTTTGCTTTTTTCATTCTGATTTGTTTCATTTTCATTTACCTTTTCATTAGATTTGTTTAAAATAAATTGTTCTGGCGGGGAGACAGCAACAAAAACCTTAACAAACCGCAATATTGCCAGAGCATGTAAATCCAGTAAACAACTGGGTCGCTGTCCCCCTATCACCACAATCATCTCCTCACAACTCTTATTCTATATTCACCATCGACATTGATTATGCCGACATGTTTACCCAATAATTCCTTAAGTTCTCCTAAAGAAAGTGCTCCATCAGGTATCATAATCTCTTTCTGAGCCGAGATTAAAACCTTCATCTGCCCATCCTC